>JAGLOJ010000034.1 GCA_023139045.1 Candidatus Sabulitectum sp. | reverse complement strand
AACGTGGGTTCGAATCCCACCGAGGGATAATGGTAGAATGGAAGAATATACACAACACTCTCTACGAAGTTTCCGACGAGGGCGAAGTACGCTCCCCCTCTGGGCAAATTCTGAAGCAACAAACCTGGAAGGGTTATAAAAAAGTTACACTGTATGTACTTGGCAGAAAGTTTAATTGTAAGGTGCATCAGTTGGTCCTTATGTCGTTCACGGAACGTAAAAGCCCAGGGGCGACTCTGGTTCGACATCTGGACGGAGATCGCGGGAATAACCATGCCGACAACTTAGCGTGGGGAACAGATAAGACTAATGCTGCGGACCGTATAGAACATGGAACGCAGATACAGGGATTTAGTCATCCACTGGTAACTATGACCAAAGCCCAAGCCCAGGCGATACGGAAAGCGTTTCTCACTCATATGACGGAGCGAAAGAAAAAGGGTTATCAAGTAGCTCAGGTTGGGTACATGGGGGTTTTGTTTAATCACTATTACGAACTTTACGGGTCGTCTCTTACTTGTGTTAAGAGAGCTGCCAGAGGATATTACGAGAGGATGGAATAATGGCATTAATAGTAAAAGTAAGAAAACTTCTTTGGCCGAATTCTGAGTCTTTGGTGTATGAGAAGGTTATCGTTGACTCTGAAAAATGGTTACCTAACGAAACCGGGGGAGCCAGGATAATCAAAATTATTGAGGATGTGCTGAAAGAGCAGCAGGATGTGATGAAAGAGCACTATATCGTTGGCCCTATCTTGCCGGTACACTTTATGATTAGCCGATGGCAGGTTGAACGTGTAGCAAAGAGCAATTTTGTCCTGTGTGATGGTAATGATGGTATTAACTACGGTTCCGTGCGGGGCCATGTTGAAGCCAGCGTGTGCCGAGTTGGGAAATATGACGTTAATATCTTCCAACAAGAGATATGTAGGAATTGTGACAATTTAAGGGAAAGCGGCAGGAGCTGCGTCATTTATGGATGCTGTAACTTTGATGGTGTAAAAGATAAAGAATGCGAAGCGTTTGAATGGAGGACCAAAGGTGGAATGGAGTAATCAACAACAAGTTGCTTTGGATACAGTCAGTCGTTGGCTAGATAGTACCGGCAGGCAGCAAACCTTTAGATTGTTTGGTTTCGCAGGTACTGGTAAAACTACCCTGGCCACACATTTAGCATTGGGAGCTGGCAATGTATTGTTTGCTGCCTATACTGGCAAAGCTGCCAGCGTGCTACGGGCCAAAGGTTGCGAAGGTGCCATGACTATCCATAAGTTGATATACATGCCCGCCGATCGCAGCAAAAGAAAACTACATGAGCTGCAAAAACTATATGAGAAGACGTTCGAGGGTTTGGCTGAGGAGGATCGGGAAACCAACGACTCGCTAATACGTCTGAAGAAGGCCATCGGAAAAGAAGAGGAAAAGCTGAGGACGCCGTTCTTCCAGCTTAACCACGATTCTGTAATAGAATATGCCGACCTGGTTATTATTGATGAATGTAGTATGGTGGATGAACGAATGGGCCGAGACTTAGAAAGTTTCGGTGTTCCCATATTAGTATTAGGAGATCCCGCACAGTTACCGCCAGTGGGCGGTGGTGGTTATTTCACCAACCAGAAGCCAGACATACTGCTTACCGAAATCCACCGACAAGCCAGGGGTAACCCAATTATCGAGTTGGCCACTGCCGTCCGCACAGGCGAGAGGATTTACCCTGGGCAATATGGAGAATCAACTATTGTAGACGGTAAGCCGGAAGTTGATGTTGTGATGAATGCGGATCAAATACTGGTAGGGACTAATAAGTCCAGGAGACAATGCAATGCCAAAATGAGGAAATTGTTAGGCCACGGGGAGAACCCATGTCCTGTCCCTGGTGACAAGTTGGTATGCTTACGTAATGATCATGAAATGAATTTATTAAATGGAACCTTGTGGGAGGTACTACATGCCGAAGACCTGAACTGTGGGCAGTATCTGTTGAGAATAACGAATCCGGATTGCGGGAGCTTAGAAATATTCGCACATGAACATTATTTCAAAGGTACTGAGAAACAATTACCATATTGGGAGATTACCAGTGCACAATGCTTTGACTTTGGGTATGCCTTGACAACACACAAGGCCCAGGGGAGTCAGTGGGACAATGTGTTGGTGTTCGATGAGAGCTGTGTATTTAATGGGACGGCCAGGCAATGGTTATACACAGCGATCACAAGAGCAGCTAAGAAGATTACTATTTGCCAAAACTTTAGATAAAGGACCAACGATGAGAGTACAAAAACGCGACGGGACATTACAACTATTTGATGGACGGAAGATAATAAAGGCTTTACACATGGCCAACCATGATGGTGAACCTTTGATTGCTAATGGGGATGTGAATGCCTTGGTGAACCAGGTGACCGAAAGAGTGGCAGAGCAGTGTGATGGCGATGTCATAGGAATAGAAAAGATTCAGGACTTGGTCGAAGAGGAGTTGATGAAACAATATCAGGAAGTTGCCAAAAGATATATTGTATATCGTCATGAGCATGCCAAGGCCAGAGAAGAACGCAGGAAGCCAGATCCAAATGCGTTGGCCGATTATATCCATCTCAGCAAGTATTCCCGTTATGACTCTGATCTAGAGAGACGCGAAACCTTTTCCGAAACAGTTAGCCGTGTAAAGGCTATGCATTTATTGAAGTATCAAGCATATGGTCGGTACACTAATAAACTTATAGAGGAGGCATTTGAGTTCGTTTACGCTAAGAAGGTTCTGCCGTCTATGCGTTCTATGCAGTTTGCCGGTAAGGCGATAGAAGATAATAATGCCAGATTATATAATTGTGCATACACACTGGCGGATCGTCCTGAAGCGTTCGGTCAAATTCTCTATCTTTTGTTATGCGGTTGTGGTGTTGGGTATTCGGTCCAGTGGAGCCACATAGACAAATTACCTAAACTGGCACATATTAGCAAAAGCAAGGTTTTTCATTGGGTTGTGCAGGATACAATAGAAGGTTGGGGCGATGCGGTTAAAATGTTGATGACCAGTTTCGTAGAGGGGTTCTACATAGAATTCAGTTTCTCTAAGATCCGCCCCGAAGGCAGCCCCCTGGTGACCAGCGGAGGCAGAGCCCCTGGGCATCTACCGTTGAAGCGTTCTTTGGAGAATATCCGAGGTGTCTTGGAAAAGGCCCAGGGTCGTAAGCTGAGGCCTATAGAATGTCATGATATTATCTGTTACTTGGCGGAGGCTGTATTGGCTGGCGGAATTCGTCGTAGTAGCTTAATGTGTATCTTCTCTGCTAATGACACTGAAATGCTTTACGCTAAGGCTGCTGGTAATTATGATCCGATGGCCCTGAATGCACAGCGTGCCATGGCGAATAATGCTGCCATGCTGTTGCGGAGCAGCCCCTCCAGACATAAAGACTTTAAGCGTATTATCACCATTGCCGAAGAAGGTTATGGCGATCCGGGATTCTTCCTCAGCGATGACAAGAATTATGGATGTAATCCTTGTGGTGAGATTGGTCTCCATCCTAGAATAAATGACCAGACTGGATTTAGTTTTTGTAATCTGTGTGAGATTAACGCAGCTGCTTGTGAGGATCCCGGCGACTTTGTCATGGCAGCTAAGGCCGCTGCTGTAATAGGTACTTTACAGGCTGGTTATAATAAGTTCCCTTATCTTGGTTCCACCACTGAAGCGATTGCTGCTCGTGATGCTTTACTTGGTGTGGGTATTACTGGTATGATGGACAATCCAAAGTTAGCATTTGATCCCCAGTTACAACAGGCCGCTGCCGCTGAAGTGTTAAACATAAACAGTATCATAGCAGAGCAGCTTGGCATAAACCCGGCTAAACGGGCGACAACTATTAAGCCAGGAGGCACAGCTCCTCTGGAACTGGGTGGTGTGGCTTGTGGGATACACCCTCATCACGCACCGAGATATTTCCGCAGAGTAACAGCCAATCCTTTGGAGCCAGCATTGATCCATTTCCGTAAATATAATCCTCACATGGTCGAGGAAAAACCTAATGGTGACTTGTGTATTGTATTCCCAGTTGAAGCCCCAGAAGGCAGCAAGTTTGTTAAGGATATGCCAGCAAAAGAATTTATGCAGTATATCTTCTCAACTTACAATAATTGGGTTGCCCCAGGAACAAGAGACAAGAGCGAAGACTTGACTCATAATGTCTCAGCCACCGTTACGATGCACCCAGAAGAGAAAGATGGTGTCGTCAAAGATATTGAAAGTAACATAAAATGCGTGGCAGCTATGTCCTTCGCTCCGCACTTACTTGATAAGAAATTTCCCTTCGCCCCGAGAGAAGAAGTCACTGCTGCCGATGAAAGCAAGTGGAACTATTTAATAAAGAACTATGTGCCCGTTGACTGGACCAAAATGCAGGAGCCTGGAATGGAACAACTCGATGCTGGCATTGAGTGCTCTGGACAGAGATGTGAGATATAAACCAAAGGAGTTGTGATGAAATTGAACCGTAAACACATAACAGAATACTTTAAGACTGCCAGAGAGCGGTACCAGATCCATATGAATAAGGATGCATTGTATAAGGACGCACCGTACACTAAAGATCCCATATTCCAGGAATGGCGTTTTTGTAATGTCCATCGCGAACACGATAAAGTTTCTAATTGGATAGAGATGAATGTTCGTCAGTTAGATGTAGACTATCATCGTATGGTGTTCAACTTATCTCTTTGTCGATTGATTAATAGGATCGAGACACTGGAGATTATTAAGGAAGCAGGGCTGTTTGAAAAATGGGATACCCGAAAGGCACGCCGGAAGCTGACTGGCCTTAAACCATTAGTCGGGGCTGCTTATGTTATCAAGACTCCGACCGGTAAGAATAAGTTGGAAGGTGTCCTATACATCGTAAAGAAAATCAAGGCACGGTTACGAGTGACCAATCAGTCATGCCCAACTACTTTGCAGCAGCAATGGGAAATATTAATGAAGTGTCAGTTCATTGGCAGCTTTATGGCTTATGAGATCACTAGTGATATGCGTCACACAATATTTCTCGACGATGCCCGCGACATTAATACTTGGGCAGTTCCTGGTCCAGGGGCATGTGCTGGACTGAGTTGGTTGGTGGATGGTACATTGACCAGCGTGCCTTATCGTGCGAGTACACGGGAGGTGTCCATTGCTGCAATGCAACAATTGCTAGAATGTAGTAAGAATGAAAAGTACTGGCCGCAAGAGTGGCCAGCCTGGGAAATGCGTGAGGCAGAGCATTGGCTTTGTGAATATGCAAAGTATGCTAAGGTGAAACATCTAGGAATGCGGATGAAGAGGAGATATAAATGTTGAAGATATATATACCGTCGTACGGTAGACATCAAGGTAGACGGGCCAGGACATTATGGTACTGGCCCAAAACCTTGCCGGCATTCTTGGTGGTTCGCCCAGAGGAGGCATCGAGCTATCAAAACTTAATTGATAGGATCGGCCTGGAGGAGGTCACAATCCTTACTATTGGTGCGGTTGGTGTCCAACCTACCCGTAACAATATATTGAAGCATGCAGATTCTGGCCATATGGCCTTGGTGGATGATGACCTGAAGTTCCTTATCCGTAGGAGTGAGAAAGCTTATAATCTACGGAACCAAACTTCAGAGGAAATTATTGACATGTTCACGTGTGTGGATACAACATTAAGTACTTTTGCTCATGTAGGTATCTCTTGTCGTGAAGGTAACAATCGAGTTGAAGAATATAGTGTGCTAAACACACGATGTATTCGATTGGTTGGCCTAGACCTAGACGTATTAAATAAGGAAGGTATCGATTACCGCCTGGACAATCGAGAAGACTTTGACCTCACATTAAGATTGCTGCGGTTGGGTTATCCCAATATGGTTTATTACTGGTGGGCACAGGGACAGGCTGAATCGATGGCCCCTGGCGGTATGAGCGGAGCACCTGAGCGAGAATTAGATGCGTTGAAAGCCAATGCTGAATATTTAGCTGAGTTGCATCCTGGCTTTGTGCGTGTAGTAAAGAAGAAAACAAAGGGAGCATGGCAAGGTCAGGAGCGATATGACGTTGTATGCTATTGGAAAAAAGCTTTCAAGTCTAGCGAGGAAGAAAAATGATATCAATACAAGGCAGAAACGTAAATCAGATCTTTCCGGAAATGATGCATCAGATCAGAGAGTGTGGTGTCCTTAACGAGACCCGCAACGGTAGGGTATTGTCTTTCCCTACCCCTGTCTGTATCACGTATGAACGGCCCTGGGAGAGGGTACTGTTTCACCCGAAGCGTGACGCCAACCCATTTTTCCACTTATTGGAGTCGGTGTGGATGTTAGCGGGAAGAAATGATGTTACGTTTCCTGCCAGTATTGTTAAGCGTATGGAAGAATATTCTGACGATGGCAAAACAATGCAGGGTGCATACGGCTATCGATGGCGGAAGCACTTTGGCTTTGACCAGATAACCACTATCGTTGAGGCTCTGAAGAAGAATCCGACATGCCGTCGACAGGTCATGAGTATGTGGGATGCTGCTAATGATTTACGCTTACAGGACAGCAAAGACTTACCGTGCAATACTCAAATCTACTTCTCTCGTAATAATGAGAAGCAGGAATTGGATATGACTGTATGTAATCGCAGCAACGATATAGTGTGGGGTGCGTTGGGAGCCAATGCTGTACACATGTCTTTCCTCCAGGAATTCATGGCCCTGTGGATTGGTTGCGGCATTGGACGATACTATCAGTTCAGCAATAATATGCACTTGTACCTAGACCACCACGAAGAGCTGATGAACGAAGTAGCAAACGAGGCCTTCCCGTCTAATCAAAGAGATAGGTATGATTATTACTCACAGGGGTTGGTGTCGTATCGACCTATGATGCCCCCCCTTAGCGGAGACAAGTTTTTCGATGCCGCTGACTTTTTGCTCAGTGGCGAAGACCTACCCCTGGGCGTTCACAGTAGATTTATGAGTGGGGTTGCTGGACCTATGTTGAAAGCGATAAGGAATTATAAGTCTCAGCCTAAAGAGACACGAGGAATGACGTCTCTGCAAATATTATTGGACATGCCCCCTAATTTGGATTGGACCTTGGCATGTTGTAACTGGTTACAAAAGAGGATGGAGAAAAATGGTTAAGAAAGTATATTTAATTAGCCCCGTTCGTGATGCTAAACTTCATACCATACATGGTATGAATAGTTATGTTAATTTCCTGGAGGCCCAGGGGTGTGAGGTACATTATCCTCTTCGTGATGTGATCCAGACTCAGTCAGCGAGGGATATTTGCGATGTGCATTGTATGGCCATGTCTGACTGTTGTGAAGTTCATGTATGGTTAGTAGATGGTGACTTGACCGAGGGCAGTAAGTTTGATCTTGGTATGGCATTTATGCTGCACAGTGATACACTCAGTGGTATCAAGTTTGTCATTGCCAACGGTCCTATAGAACGGACTGAACATAAATCATTATTGAATGTATTATTGGATTTAGTCGAGGGGACAAAAAATGTCTAAAGATGAAAAGTATCTCGATAAGTTGAGCACGGTATCTCTCGGAGACGTGGACTCTTTGCTGGAGGCTCAGAAAAATTATGGCAACAGCTGGAAGAAGCGTGGCGGTGTTGGTGCGTTTATGATGCTGGCCCGTAAATGGGATCGCTTAGAAAAGCAAGCCGAGGAAAAGGGCTGGGATATATTCCAGGCAATCCAAGATGACCAACGCCCAGAGGGTATTATAGACGATATCCGTGATCTCCGTCGATACCTTTTGTTGGTAGAAGCGGAAATGATAGCGAGGAAGGCCGGGACACCGAAGCAACCTGACAATGTTAGGGTGTGTCAGCGATGCCGTAAAATAGTGCCCAGACTCTATGCATCGCCTGGAGTTGAGGAACTTCTTTGTTACATGTGCATGAAGAAGGAGGGGGCGGAGATAGAAGCGAGGAAGGCTAATTGGTGTGCGGACAAAGCTCCACGAGGAGGAGCGGAAGGAACACCAGTTTGCTCCTCTTGTCATAAAACCATCCCACCTGGACAACTTATATGGGGAGACACTGATGTCCCAGGATCGTTCTGTAGTTTGGCCTGTATTGACAATATTAAACAGGGGAAAGCTGAATCAACCGACAAGAAGCACCTTTATCAGGACCTGGACCATCTGTGCCTAGAATGCGGAATACCTGTGAGTACTCAAGGGGGCAGAGATCTGTGCAGCAATTGTGCGATGAAAGAAAAGGTTAACGATCACCAGTGTGCTCTGTCTGGCAAATGCACCGAGTGTAATACTCCGATAAGTCATGACAAGGCTGTATGTGATGATTGTCTTGAGAAAGCAACCCGGCGATTATCTGGTGGTGCGATTCCGTATAAGTTATGTAAGGATTGCAGTAAGCCAATAAGAAATGACAAGGTTGTATGTGATAGTTGTCTCATAAATGCAGGGAGTTAGATATGACAAATAAAGATGAGCTACATAAAAAATTCATAGAGTTCCAGGTAGTGCTGCTAGATGAAACCAAAACCATTATAGAAAAGCACGCTCCAGGCCTGCCCTATTTTTTGATGAAGACCTATATGGAGAAAATTGGCGGAGCAATATTAATGGTCACTGGCCATAATATTGGTGGCACGAGCCATCCGTTCCGGTTACGTGTTACAGCAGAAGATGGTGTTATTAAAAAAGTATTAGGATGGGGATAAGTGATATACAAGACACTGGTAAGAATCACAAAGAGCGAATGGGAATGTCTGTATGAGTTCATACCTGTCACGGAAGCTACAAAGTGTCGTACACATGTAGCAAGAAAGGGCACCGATGGAATATACTATCTCTCTTGTGTGAGGATAAAGGGCACAATACACTGGGTGCTGATTAATGTCTCACCGGAAGAATTCTCCAAAAGGGGCGGTATAGATCTTGCTTGCCCTGATGGTGATTACCAATCCGCCCTGACAGCGTTTATAAACCATAAAGATTTTGATAAGGTGTATGAGATGTATAGTTTGAAGGACGCCACAAAGGCTGTGTTACGAGATGAACTTTGAAAGCACCCCATGCGGAGAGTCGTGGGTTAAGGAAAGATTTAAGGAATCAAAAATGATACGATATGTAGCAGGATTATTATTTGACGATGACATGGAACGTGTGGCCCTTATTCATAAGGAGCGTGGCCCTGAATGTGTTGTTGGTAAGTGGAATGCCCTTGGAGGTAAGTTTGAACCAGGAGAGTCATCTATCCCTGCACTGATACGAGAATTCGAAGAAGAGGGCGGGGTGAAAATTCCTGCAGATCTCCTTAAAGAATATTGTGTCATCACAGGAGAAGAAGGATCGTTCATGGTTTACTTCTACTATGCATGTTCAACTGAGTTGCTGGAGCAAGTAAAAACATGTGAGGATGAAGAGGTTCTCATTTGGCGGATTAAAAGTCTGCCAGATAATTTAGCACCGCACATGACTTGGATGATACCGTTCCTGAAAGATAACTTGACGGAAAACTTTATTAGATCTATAATCACCAGTAGGTATGCAGGACCACTCAAATAATGACCTTTGGAATCCAACTACCATTATTCCAGTCGGAATGCAGCTGGCGACCTCCGAAAGTATCTGACCTACCAAGTTGGAAAGATGCTAAGAGAATTTCCATAGATACGGAAACGAATGATCCACTGTTAACAAAGTTAGGACCAGGAGTCCGTCGGGGCGGTTATGTTGTCGGCTATTCATTTGCTATTGAAGATGGTCCAAGTTACTATGTGCCAATACGGCATGCCGGTGGCGATAATGTTGCTAACCCAGATGCAGCCGTCCAGTACCTTAAAGATCAGGCGAAAGTATTCAAGGGTACTTTAGTTGGAGCCAACTTACCTTATGACTTGGATTACTTAGCCGAGATGGGAATTGTGTTCCGCTTGGTTGAATGGTTCAGGGATGTGCAAATTGCTGATCCTTTAATTAATGAACTATATGATTCTTACAGTCTGCAAAACATTGCTACACGATGGGGGATCCCCGGTAAAGATGAAACTTTATTAAGGAAGGCAGCGGAAGACTGGAAGATAAACCCTAAATCAGAAATGTGGAAGTTGCCGGCAAGGTTTGTCGGGGCCTATGGAGAACAAGATGCCGTCTTACCTTTGCAATTGTTGCGGAGACAAGAAAGAATAATAGATGAGCAAGACCTATGGGGTGTGTATGACTTGGAGAGCAGGGTGTTGCCAGTTCTCGTCAAAATGCGTCGCCGTGGGATTTTAATAGACTGGGATAAGTTAGACCAAGTTGAACAGTGGTCTGAAACCCAGGAACGGGGGTGCTTGGACAAAGTACACCATCTCACCAACGTCCGGATCCCCCTGGGCGATGTGTGGAAGGCAAAAATGTTGGAACCAGCATTGACGTCTATTGGTGTGAAGGTTCCTCGCACTCCCAAAACTAATGAACCAAGTATAGATTCTGACTTATTGGGTGCTATTAAACATCCCGTGGCAGAGGCTATCTTAAGAGCCAGGAAAGTAAATAAACTTCGAACCACATTCGCTCAGTCAGTTCGCAATCATGCAACTGGCGGACGAATCCATTGCACCTTTAACCAACTGCGTAAGACAGACGACCTTGGTAGCAATAGTGGAGCCCGTTACGGTCGTCTGTCTTGTACGCAACCTAATCTCCAACAGCAGCCAAGTCGTGATGACTTTGCTCAGATGTGGAGAAGTATTTATATTCCCGATGATGGAGGATTGTGGACAGCGAATGACTACTCCCAGCAAGAGCCAAGGATGTTAGTTCACTTCGCTGTCCTTTCCGGTTGTGCGGGAGCCAAAATTGCAATGGAGAAATATTGCAACGACCCAGATGCAGATAACCATACTATGATGGCGAGATTAATCTTCGGTTACGCAGATAACGAAAAGCCCAGTAAGCAGCACCGGACCTTCGCGAAGATTATCTTCCTCGGGATATGCTATGGAATGGGAGGAGCCAAGCTTGCTCGTGACCTGGGCTTGCCAACTAAATGGATCGTCACCAGGGCGGGCCGTAATGTGGAGGTCGCCGGGGACCAGGCTCAGGCTATTATTAACCAGTTCAACGGCCAGGTTCCGTTTGTAAGTAAACTGGACAAGAAAGCCCAGGCCCGGGCCAATAAAATAGGGTACATTAAGACGCTCAGCGGTCGTAGGTGTCGGTTCGAAGAACTGGCCGAAGGTAAGTTCGATGGGACATACAAAGCTCTTAATAGGCTTATACAGGGCTCCTCTGCGGACCAGACTAAAATAGCCATGATAGCTGCTGATGCGGCCGGATTTAAGATACAGTTACAAGTTCATGATGAAATTGGACAGACCGTGGAAAGCCCAGAGCAGGCAGAGGCGATGGCGGATATTATGAGATATTGTGTGGAACTTAAAGTACCATCTAAGGTGGACGTTGAAATTGGACCAAGTTGGGGAGAAGCAGCATAATGGGATATTACACAACCTATAAATTGAGTATTGTTGGTGACAAGGTTGATGTGTTTCAAGTCGCCAACTTCATAGAAACACTTCAGGGGCCTGGTTATGACATGACCAAGGTGCTGTTTGGATCAGCGTGTGTGAAGTGGTATGACTATGAAGATGAAATGAAACAAGCCAGCATTAAATTCAAAGATACTATTCTCAAATTACACGGTAATGGCGAAGAGGATGGTGATGTTTGGGTTAGGTATTTTCTCAATGGTAAGGTACAGGAGTGTAAAGCCAAGGTCACCTTTGAGGAATTTGATGAGGATAAATTGAAATGAATAAGAATTACTATATAGCTTTAAGGTTTAGGAACAGACCAGACTTACACATGACGGTGAAGTATCATAAAGATTTCACCGATGAGGATCTGGCTCATCTCATGAAAACCTTAAATGCAGTGCTGGGGATTCTCCGTCATTCGGGGGAAGCTCGTGCGTTCTCTTTGTTTATGTATAAAAGTGCAATGTTTGGTCGGAATCACGACATCCGAGTCTTGATGCCGAAAGACCCTTTGCCATCCTGGATAACTGATATGTCGGAGAACACCAGATGGCGGCCACATGTAACCTGCTCAGATGAGAGCTTGTTTCTTGTTGTGGATGCTGTAGCTATAATGCATAAGAAGGAGGAAATTCAAAGATGGACGCTGAGCGAATAAGAAAATGGGACTTACGTTTCCTGCAAATGTGTAAATTGATATCAACGTGGTCCAAAGATCCAAGCACAAAATGCGGCAGTGTTATTGTGCGACCGGACAATACTGTCGTCTCCCTTGGATATAACGGTTTTCCTCGTAACATAGAGGATACAGCAAAAAGGCTGGCCGACAGGGAAGAGAAATATAAACTTACTGTACATAGCGAGCTTAACGCGATCTTAAATGCAGCAGAGAAATTAGATGGATATACTTTATATGCCTTTCCATTTGCCCCATGTGTTCGGTGTACACCCCACATTATACAAGCCGGCATTACTCGTGTGGTGACGATCAAAGCGAGCGACGATATTATGGAGCGATGGAGCCAGGATATAGAGATGACAAAAAAGCTTCTCGGTGAAGCAGGAATGGTGTTCGTAGAATATATTGTAGAATAGGAGATTTATTATGTTAGATGACTTGACGCTGAAACAGTTGGCGGTAATCTATAATCGGATTGCTGCAACTCTCGAAGGAGTTGCGAAGGTTAGTAGATTCCCAAGTAAGGGTAAGGCTGTTGCAGCAGTTAACAGACTATTGGCCGATGCTAAGGAAACTTTGATCTTTGTTATAGAACCGGATTATCAAAAGCGAGGCAAAGCTGCTGAGCGTTTCCCCCTTTATGAGGATGGAATGCTGGCCAGTGAGTATGTTGCTAAGTGTGTGGAATTAGGACATAAAAGTTCCCACGCCAAACATGATATCCGTTACGATGCTAAGAAAGGTTTGATTACCGTTGTCGGAAAGTAACATGCGACAAAGATTAGTAAAGGGGTTAAAGCCTTTACACGCCATCGCCGTGGAAAATACAGTCGGTTCAGGAACCCCCGATATAAACTATGTCGGGGGCTGGATCGAATGTAAGTGGTTACGGCGATGGCCAAAGCGTGAAAGCACTATTGTGAAATTAGTGCACGACTTCACCAGAGAACAACGCCTCTGGGCGACTTCACGGTGGGCCTGTGGGGGAGCGTCCTGGTTAATGTTACAATGTAACAGAGAATGGTTGTTGTTTACTGGCGTGGCGGGGGCCAAAAGGATTGGTTCCTGTACACGGTTGGAGTTGATTAAGTATACCCATTCATATTGGGGTGAAGGGCTTAAAGACGACGAGCTGAGAAGGATCTTAAGTAATGGAACCGAATTATAACCAAGCAATTGAGTTTTTGAAAAAATGGTCGGGAAAAGGGCCTTGGCTGCTCACCTCCATTTCATTAGATAAAAGAAAAATCGAAACAAGAGCCTTTACCATAATAGATGAGGTTCTCCCATGGCTGGAGAATTATGGTAAAGAGAGAAATATATATTTTAGTGTCAACCCTACCATAGAACCACTTAACAGTAAACCATCCCGCGAGGATATTAAGTCCCTGGATTGGTTGCATGTCGATATAGACCCCCGTGTCGGGGAAGATATTGCCCAGGAGCAGGAGCGAGCCCTGGGCTTGTTGCGAAAACCACCGGAAGGTATTCAACCGCCAACGGTAATAGTGTTCAGTGGTGGTGGGTACCAGGGATTCTGGAAACTGGCAGAGCCGGAACCTATTAACGGGGAGCCGGATAGATACGAGAACGCCAAGCGATACAACCAGGCCTTAGAGCTGGCGTTTGGTGCAGATGCGTGCCATAACGTCGATAGAATTATGCGGCTCCCTGGGACGATCAACAGGCCCGACGAGAGGAAGAAAAAGAAGGGCCGGAAAGAAGTCCTGGCTGAACTGGTCGAATGGAACGATGGTAATACCTACTTCATTAAAGACTTTAAGCAGGCACCTGCCATCCAGTCGGAGGAGAAGGGATTTGGCCGAACGAACCAGGTCCAGGTGTCGGGTAATGTTGAACGCATAGCTGATGTAAACGACCTGCCGGAAAAGGTCACTGACCTATGTAAAGTTGTTATCGTTCAGGGCGTTGATCCTGATGATGCTAATCGTTTCTCTTCCCGGTCTGACGCTCTCTTTTTCGTATGCTGTGCATTGGTACGGGGAGGTGTAGATGACCAGACCATCTACTCTATTATCACCGATCCTGATTTTAACATCAGTGCCTCCGTCCTGGACAAAGGCACTAATTCAGAAGGATATGCTGTACGCCAGATCGAGCGGGCGAGAGAGGATGCTATAGATCCTAATCTGCGTAAGCTGAACGAGAAATATGCAGTGGCCAGCATAGGTAGTAAGGTGCGTGTCATCTTTGAACAACGGGACGAAATAGCAAATCGATTTATCTTGTCTAAGATGACATTCGAAGACTTCCGCAATAAGTATATGCATATTAAGGTTAAGATCGGGGAAGATAAAAACGGTAACCCTATTAATAAGAAGATGGGCCACTGGTGGCTAGAACATGAAAACCGTAGACAGTATGAGCGGGTAGTGTTTAGTCCCGGAATAGAGACGCCAGGTGATTATAATATGTGGCGGGGATTTAGTCATGAGCCGACCCAGGGAAAGAAACATCATTCTTTCCTAGATCATCTCAAAGAAAATGTATGCGGAGATAATGGAGACTTATTCCATTACTTATATAGATGGATGGCACGAGCGGTCCAATGCCCAGGAGAGCAGGGCCACACGGCTATCGTGCTGCGAGGAGATCAGGGTGTCGGTAAGGGCTTCACTTCCACTACCTTTGGTCGATTATTCGGTAGGCACTTTCTACATGTATCATCGGCACAAAAACTTACTGGACAATTTAATGCTCACCTTAGAGACTGCGTTGTGTTGTTTGCGGATGAAGCTTTCTATGCTGGTGATAAAAAACATTCCTCCACTCTTAAAACCTTAATTACAGAAGACTCTATATTTGTGGAAGCAAAGGGTGTCGATCCGGAGGTATCTACTAACTGCTTGCATATCATCATGGCGTCTAATGATGATTGGGTTGTCCCGGCTGGTCTGAACGAGAGAAGGTTCTGTGTGCTGGATGTATCAGCAGGGCATATGCAGGACAGAGCTTATTTTACCAAGATAGCGACGGACATGAACGATGGCGGATACAGTAATTTACTATATGACTTGATCAATTTAGATATAGCTGACTTTGATGTTCGTACCGTGCCGATGACTAAAGCATTACAAGACCAGAAGACACACAGCTTTGATGCCATACATTCTTGGTGGTTCCAGAAATTGCAGGACGGTAGGTTATTACCGGAGCACGCTACGTGGGAAAATTATATATTCTGCGAAGAGTTCCTGGACGACTTCTTGAATGCTGTTCGTGGGATAAGTTATTTCTCAACCAGGATATACAGCTCACAGTTGAACAAACTATTGATCGATGCAATGCCTGCTGATAAACTCAAGCACCAATCCCGGACCGCCATCACATATAACGATAAACTATATAAGCGGCCATATTATTATTGTATGCCTCCTCTAAAGGTATTGAGGAACTGGTGGGACGAGCATTTTGGCGGTCCGTATGTTTGGACGGAACCTGTGCAGATGAAAGAAGATTTACTGGATATAAAAACAGAGATAGAAGACGAAGAGATCCCATTTTAACAAAAAAGATGATAAAAACAACAAAATGATTTGCTTTTTAGTGAATCATATGCTATAATAAGGGTGTTGTAACAAAACTGAATATTATTAGTATTACGGAGAAGGGCTGATGATACTAAAACACGAAGCAGACACGAGAAGTCATATTGTTAAAGCACGGTTGGGTGTTAAACTAAATATTGAACCAACAGTCAGAAGAGCAAGATTCTTTGAGCCAGACTCGCAACAGTGGTGGAGAAAAGGAACTATGCCGAAAAGAGATGCTCAGCGACAGAAGTGCTATAATGCTGAGCGAGAGTTCAGAAAGAAAATAGAACAGAAGACATTCGCAAACATAACTGAGGTTGCAAAGTATGTCCGGGATTTCATGGAGACTCCTTGGTTCCAAAGACGGTTCCCCTTATTCGAACAGTGTGTAGTAAGATATCAATCACGCACACTAACTTGTTCAGCGGGTCCGTGTTGTTTAGAACCAATGGGACAGGAAGTCGTCAAGGGAAGGGTGAATATATCTAAATGGGGAATGGGGTTAAGCGGCCTTGACGGCGGCGAAATTATTGTTCTCCACGAGATAGCTCATGCGGTATTACCTTATGGGCATCGGCATGATAGGAGATGGGTGCGGACATTCTTGGAGTTTGTGGGGAACAAGATGGGACAAGACATCAAAAAACTTTTGATGGAAGGGTTCCGTAAACAAGGTGTGACGTTTAATCCTATTAAGAAAGTCAATATTCCACAAGAACGGTTGGATCTATTGGCAGCATCTCGTCCAAAAAGAAAGTGAAAATTATGAGTGATTACCTGAAGCCGTTACTGGCATGTTGTCCCGGTACATTAAAGGCTAAACAAGAATTGATGTTATTTACCAGATTAGATAAGTCAAGAAGTGTCGTAGAGAAATTAGAAAACAAACGTAAGCGAACCTCCCAGGAATCTAGTCAGCTGGGTATTGCCAGAAGAGCGGTAAGGGAAGTAACGGATAAGATATTAAAGTCAAATATTCCTATGGTAGTTAGAATGGCCAACAGACGAGGAACAAGTATGGCTACCACTGCCACGGATGACTTAATATCTATTGGCCTGGAGAAGCTCAGCAACTGTATCGATAAGTTCGATGTAACAAGAGGCTTCAAGTTTTCTACCTACCTGGGCCGAGCACTGGCTAATGCGTTTAACGCCGCTATCGCTAGAGAGCAAAAGCATTACAGTGATAGAATAAATGATGAGGACGATCAGGTTAAAGAGCATTATAGATCTAAGGCATATGAGCCTATAGGTAAAGAAGGACAGCTCAGCGACATCAGGGAAGCTGTAAAGCATAACGTCGCGGAGTTGAGTCCAATTGAATTGGAAGTTATTAAGTCCAACTATGGTTTGGACAAGGAAGCGATTATTCCAGAAGAGATCGGTCTTCATCTGGGGATACCAAAGGCCCAGGTGGAGGAGTACAGAATGTCAGGCTTGACAAAGTTGAGAGACTTCTTTGAAAAAGATGATGAGCCATGTCGTGCTACATCGTTAAATTAACTGCCACAGAGCAGAGCCGCTCTGGGCAATGTATGAGGAGAATATAATGTTAGAGTGTGAACCTTTTATGACGATAGAATCATCATACGGAATTGATATCAACGATGATGTTGATGCAGTACTTGTATCCATGAATAGGATTCTTGGATATTTTGATGCTAACGTAGGGACGATTATCCTTAGAGAAATTTCCGAACCCGGATCTAAAGTTAAACGCTTTGGCTTCTATTCAGATGGTGTACCTTCGTTTCTGCTTGACGGACTTTGTGAAAGCATAAAGGTCCGGAAGATGCGATGGAAAATGTTCGTTGAAGTAAAGACATCAGAGGATGGGAAGAAAATGGCTAAAAAGAAAAGTAGTGGAATCTTTAAATACGTATTACTGTTCACAGGATTAGTAATTCTGTTCCACGGCGAACCGGATTTACTTGACGGTGTTATTACTTTCCTGATGGGGGAATAAGATGATTAAGTGGATGTCACAAAAAGATATACTCAAAGCTGCATTATGTAGTTTTGAATGTGCCAAGAAAGCCAGCCTCCTCCATTGGGAGACTATACTAAAGGCTGGTCCCTCAGTATACAGGAAAGCATATGACGCTGACTTGGTGGGTGCCGATTGGATGTGGTGCGGACTGTGCCAACACTTCAGTTTTAAGTATGGTAAGAAAGAAAGATGCAGCAAATGTCCACTATACGAAAGTGGTTTTGACTGCTGTCGTGAGTGGGTTATACTTATTGGGCATGTGCTGAGAGAGGCTGAACAAGAAGACTCCCCGGATACAGAATGGTCAAGAGAGGCCACGTATGCCTTTGAAGATTTAATATTAAGAATACAAGAATGTTAATAAGATAATTATTTTCCTCATCTTTTGCTCAGGGGTAGACCGAACGCCCCTGGGCAATTTTATTCTAGGAGAGTAAAGATATGAAGATGATAACAAAATATGAAGTGTACGGCCTTTGGTCCGTTAAGAAAGATTCCTCCTGCCCATTGTGCAAAGCTAAGCTGGAGTTGGTGCCAAAGGAAGGTCATTATAATAGTGAATACTGGGGGAGGCAGCGTGACGATGGAATGTTACTGTATTGTTGCCCAGAAGGGTGCAGTCTGAAGAAGGCGGAAGAACTATATCTCTATGGTGAATTGACGTTGCCTATAGAAAAGGTCAAGGAAGATGAGATTGTTTATATAGATACGTTGACCTGGGATGGTTTGACCGCTGGGGCTTCTCATTATTATGGTAAGATACGACAGTTCAATGATAGTGGTTTGGAAGAGTATGAGGTTTCAGTGGTGCTGGACGAACACATGGCTGCTGCTTTATCGGAACCTGACTATACTTATGAAGTTGGTGATACATCTGAACGGTTTGATTCAGAAAAGCAATTGTTTGCCAGAGCGGCCGAGGTGTATAAGAAGCATTTTCCAAAGGCCAAGGTATTGGTGGATGGGAGTGACTGTGCTGTAGAGCCTCAGCTGGTCATAGATGGGCCGCCAAATTACAAGGCCACGAATAATACCATGTTACAAAAGTTCAGAAGCCATGGGGAGTACACGGGGAATGGGATAAAGGTCGCCAAGAAATGGCGTAAGTTGTTCCGGAAATAATTAATAAAGGAATAAAATAATGTCTCTATCAGCCATGATAAAAAGAATAAAGAAATGGCTTAGTAAACGGCCAGATATAGAAGACCAGTTAACTTATGAATCAATTATAGACAAAGTATTGAAAGAAGGCACACAAGCTAGTGTAGTTGAGTGCTGCCATAACTGTGTCTATAAAGAACTGAACAATGATGAAGTATATTGTACGTGGTATGATAATTATTGCCATGAAGTTGTAAACAGATGTGTAAGAGATAGTGATGTGACTATAATATGGAAGGGAGCGTTCAGAAGTATTGATGAGTGTGTAACATGTTTTCAAAATGTTCCAGGGTGCCAAGAAAGGGATGCAGTCTCCTATTGTGGTATGACTCCTGAAATAGCTGATAAGTTTATGACAGCAGTAAAAGAGGGAAAAACAATTGATTGCAATGATTATTGTTTTAAATTAGTTGAAGATGGAAAAGTGCACAAATTAGATAAAGATAACAACGATATAGTTTTAATTCATAACAATGTGCGGGGCTGGTGGGAATATATAAAATGTTGCCATGATGTTTTAGCAATAGAGGGGAAGAGGACAGAGACATTTGACGCTACTTGTCCCCATTGTCACAGAGAAGGTGAGTATAAGATAACAGTGATAAGGCACGAAAGGGACAGCACTCCAGAATACTTCCAATGTAAATTTTGTGGTAAGGACATGAAAGAATGGATATAAAGCGATTAAGAAAAGGTATGTGGGTAGAGTATTCTCCCGAACACGGCAAGCCTCAAGCCGGGAGAGTAAAGTACTGGAATGAGAAGTTTGTATTCGTGGTGTACCATTGTGGGGATGATTGGGACAATTATACCGATTATACCGCCGCAGCAACATATGTTGGAGATTTAAGAGAAGTTGAGATGTAAAAATAACAAAAATATTAGCCTTTTGACGTATTGTATTTTATAGTTCAAGTAGTTAAGGAATACTACTAAACGAAAGGCAATAAATTATGAATGACAACAAACAAATCGAAACAGCAGACAAAGTAGCAGCAATTATTAATAATGTGGACTCAGATTGTAATGCCCGAGTTTGGGCTAAGGGCAATATGGTGAGGGTGTATACTGCTAAGGGTTATGCTATCATAGATAATGAGTGTAACTGTAATATTGATGGGCTTGGCGGTTACTGCTATAAAGCTGCCCTGTACTGTGATGACAACGGTATCAAGACATACAGAGCTTAAAAAGTTATAAATAAAATAACAAAAATATTAGCCTTTTGACGTTTTGTATTTTATAGTTCAAGTAGTTAAGGAATACTACTAAACTTTGAAAGGCAATAAAAATGATTACTCTTATATTACTTCCTGTTGTTATGGTTATTTATGGTGTTTTGAAGATTCGTTCTCTGTCTAAGAATATGAATAAAGGAATGTACTAATGAATACTGATATAATAGTTAAAACGATTGCAGTACTTGACAGAAACAAAATGACCGAAAGCCAGATAATATCTTGGTTAAAGTCAAGATATGCCTTGGCTGATGCAGTAATTAATAGTATAATCTCAGATGTTAAAGAGTGTGTCGCATTGAGGGAAACGATATGAAACTAGTACCTATTATAAAAGCGTTGATCGACGACAAAGAGTTTACTTTTGCTGATGATGGTGAAAGACTTACCGTCAAGAACGAAACCGAACTAATCTTTGACGTGGACTGGGATGAGATGGAGGATGGTGAGGATAGACTACTTAACGAACTACATGACCTTATAATGAAACTCGGCGGTGATTATTCTGTTCTACAAGAACAAGAATTAAAGAGCTTCATTTATGAAACCGTTCACTATATCTCAAATTACCCTTTACAATGGAGTCCGAAATGAAGATTAAGCCAGTTATCACAGTATTGATTGAAGACGACTACTTCACCTTTGCTGGTCATGGCTCTGGCTTTACGATAAAGCACATCCTAGATGCGGAAAGTAATAAAGAGCAAGTATATTCTTGCGAATGGGATAAGTTTATAGAGGACCCCTGTCTCAACAAGGTTGTGATAACAACCAAGCTATCTGTTTTCCTAAAGGACTGTGACGCCAAAGCGATCAACTATCTTCTAGAGGATGTATTAAATCTTATCGTAAGTCATGAGGATTAAAATGAAGAACTTATTATTTACAGTATCAGTATTGATCTTTGCCCTGAGTGCATTATGTATGTCGTCTGTGGAAAAGGGAGATGTGGTGAAAACCGATGCAATGCAGCAACTCCTGAAGTGTTACCAAGTAGCACCAAAGGTTATTACTGTGTATTGTTCTGTCATCCATAAAGACGGAACACCTGGCCAGGGGTTTTTGGTTGACCTGTCTACCTTAGACCCAAATCAAAGTTGCACACATACAATGAACCTTGGAGATTATAAAGCCACATTTCAAACTAAGGCAAATCTTGTGGGACTTCAAGAATATGCTAGATTGTTAAAGGCACTGGAGGAATTGGAGAACGAATGATACAAACATTATTAGACTTAATAGAAAAGCAGGTCCGTAAGTTCGAACATAAACAGATTAATATCTGCGGAATACGTTTGAGCATGAAGGATAGGAACGACCTGAGGGACCATGTATTTCATACAAATGTGTCTTGCCATCATATATTAGAGGGCGAACATTATTTGTTTGGTATAAAAGTAGAGTTCTCTGATGATATCGCGGACGATGAAATTAGTTATGTATTTAAAGGAAAGAAATAATATGAGAAAGATGGATTGTGTACCTTTCGTACTTCTGGCACTTGTAGTTGGATTCTTTTTCGGTGCCTGGCTTGTGACTTACGATGTCTGCAATAGAAGAATAGGAGAGATCAAGTCCGGTGAGGTTATAATTAAGGACGTCAAGTATAAGTGTACACCGGTCGAAGAGAGAAAGATGAAATGGGAACCTATTGAAGAGGAAAAAGATGAGTAACATATTAATACAGAATTCTGGTGAGCTGCCGATATGGGGCATAAGGTTAATGGGGTTGAGCAATAAAGATGAATCTAAGATTGGTCGATTCGGTACTGGTCTCAAAGAATCTATTGCATTACTGGCCAGGATGGATAACCTACCTATTATATACAGTGGCGAATGCCGAGTGGAGTTTGAGATACAGACCATTACCGGCCAAGAGGAGATATGCTTCAAGCTGTCCCACCAACAAGATATATTCGGACCAGATACTTGGCACCCCCTGGGCATCCATCCCAACATGGGCCATCATGACTGGACCGATCCGTGGATGATATTCCGAGAGATAGTTTGTAACGCCCTTGATGAATCAGGCCAGGAGAGTTTATATCATGACGTAGTATCCACCGAACCAGAAGGTGTCGCGGGCTCTACCCGTATATACATTCCCATGTCCAAGGAGATACTGATAGCATACACCAGCATCGAGGAGAAGATCCTATGCCTGGGCAATAAGGAAGTGACCCATTCTACCGGCGTTGGTAACTGTTTAAAGAAGGGTAAAAACAAACAACTCCAGATTTATACTCGGGGTGTCTGGGTTCAGGAGAATGGAAAATCTGTATCCCTGTGGGATTATGAGTTGCGTGGACTAAAGTTAAATGAATCCCGTGCCGCAGACTGGTACGACATAAACAGCAGTATGCGTTTAGTTATGACCGAATACACAAAGGCCCAGGTGAAGACGCTGCTGGATGTAGCAATCGCCAACGATATAGACGCCAAGGGATACCATGAAGTCAGATGCCTAAACGGTTTTGCTCATTATCTATCTGTGGACCACTATAACTGGCGAGAAGCCTTCTTGGATATTTACGGAGAGAAAGCCGTCATCACCACCAACGATAGATTCATGTTCGACAAGATTGAGGAAGCAGGATTTAAACCTGTCGTCATAGAAAACGGTGATCTATATAGTGCATTAAAGGCTGTTGGCGTACAAAGTTATATGCACCTGATAAGTAAGGAGGACCGTGACTTTCAGGAGATCCTGACACCAACTCTGGAAGCCCAGGAGGTCTATGACGGGATATGGGATAAGATGGAAGCGATTGGATTCACAAACGGCAAAAAGAAACCTGAACTGAAGCAATTCAGACAGAAACATGGCGAAGATAAGGTTATTTTTGGCCGGTATATGAAGGAAACAGTCTATCTAAATAGAGACCACCAGGGCGGCGTAGAAGAAAGAAGGGCCTGCGTCGAGGAAATAGCCCACCATTCCAGCAATGCGGACGATGAGACCAGAGCCTTGCAGACCTATCTAGTAGAATTAGTTGAAAGGTTGATATGATGGATGCAGATGAAATAAAACGAATATTGGGTATCATGACGGATATGGATTCCTCCCGCCAAATTA
This sequence comes from Candidatus Sabulitectum sp., assembly GCA_023139045.1. Classification (GTDB taxonomy): domain Bacteria; phylum Fermentibacterota; class Fermentibacteria; order Fermentibacterales; family JCC-6; genus Sabulitectum. The sequence goes on along the minus strand of JAGLOJ010000034.1, from coordinate 37,685 downwards.
TAGGCACCACGATGGTTGAGGCACATAATGAGATGGACAATGTAATGCGGACGTTGGCAATGGTTCGGGAGGTCCTTTCCCAGAAACCCGACTTGGACCTGGAGATCATAGAAGAAACCAATAAATACCTATTGTCAGTTGGTAAGAGATCCCGAGCCTACACAGCCGTGTTACAGTCAGCCAACGAAGACTTTCTAAAGACATTAGAGGACAGAGGAGACATAAAACGAACCAACGGACCAAACTAACTGCGGACCAGCTTTAAGCCTATATAATATAATGGAGAGTGGGCAGTGACTCGTAAATTTTCACTTCTTAACCCGACCGGACAGCGGGTTACTGCCTCTCTTCTTTTCTAATGAGGAGATGTAAGATGAATCAAAAGACAACTACTTTGATGTTGGGTTTTCTTTTACTGTTAACAATATGGTCAGGAGTTACCTTGATGATGGAACATATGCAAAAGCCAGCCACCTTCGAGGAATTGATTGATAGTCGTCTAAGAATACATGGTTTGATAGAGAAGAGAGCAGATCCTAATGAGCCGATTGATTAAAATTACTATAACTAATGTACTGTTATTGATTAAAATTACTATAATTACTATATCGCTATTCCTTATTAGTGGTTGCACTGGTTTTGTGTATAACCCTTCAAAAGCAAAACCGGAGAGATTATACGAGAACGATTCAACGAGTCGTTCTCGTATAACTATTGATAACTACTGGGTAGAGAAGCGACTCAGGAATGAGAATCTAAGAAGTGTAATCCGCAATAGCGGCAAGTAATTTATTTAAGGAGTTCTATGATGACCGAAACACTAAAGGTTGGTAATGTTGAGATGACCACCAACAAACCCGGTATTAAAACAACCGAGTTTTGGGTGACATTGCTGCAAGCTCTTGTCGGTCCTGTGGTAATGCTGTTGGTAGCTTTGGGTATTTTCAAAGCCGATACGGAACAGGCCCAGGTAGTGGACGCTGTGAATGCTAACTCTACAGCGATCGTTGAATCGGTTGCGGTTGTGGTTGGTATGATCAGTTCTGTCCTCGCGACTGGTAAGTATGTAACGGCAAGAACCAAGGCAAAGGAGGCAAATAAGTGAAAAGGATAAACAGTCCAATTCCTTTGTTGGCGTGGCCGGTGCTGGTGGTGTGCTTTATGCCCTTGGTATTACAATCCTGTACTGGCGTTAAAGTCAGGACAAGCGTCATGTGGCCTACTATAGAAAAAGTATGGCCTCGGATAGCTGAGGATGTGGTCCGGGGCGGTGGGGATGTGACAGCAATGAACACCGCTGTGGCGAATAAGAATGCACCAGGAGCAATAGCAGCCTGGACAGTGCTTAAGCCAGCCGCTCTGCAAGGGGTGGCTAAACTACCCGCAGCTGTTCGTCCGAGCGGAGAGGAGCGATTAAGGCTCTTCTCGGAAGCCGTAACCCTATTAATCACGAGGAACTATTGATGAGCCTTAAAGATGAAATAAAGAATCTGCTACAAAGTACCCTCGATTCCGCAGGAGCCAAGCTGAAAGGCGACGTGGACGAGCTGGCCATCTATACAGCAGAAAGGGCCGTTGCCCTACAGATGGTGGCTGGGCTTCCTGGCTTTGATCAGGCGGTCATAGCTGAGAGAGATAATGTAATGTTAAAAGCAAGTATATTAGTCACAGAGGGAGCAGATCATGCGGACCAGCTGGTAATGGGTGTCATTACCGGAGCTCTGCATATCGCCGCGACCCTGTAAAGATATACATTTTCCTCCTCCTTTGGCGGTCCGTATGTAGAGTACGGGCCGCTTTTTTACACCTGGGCTAAGTCGGTCGGCCCTTGATCTTTACAGTAAGATAGATAACCTGGGAAGAGTATATAGGGTTCTTCGTGATTGGTCCGCCCTGTAGCGACTTTGGGGAAAGTCGGATGAAAAGTCCAGCCCGACTCCGAAAACTCCGACCCGACTCCAAAGACTCTAGAACTCGGAGGCGTCCTTTTGGGGTATAGATCGATCCTTACCAGGACATAGAGAACAGTCCGACTGATTCTACTTTAGGGCGACTCTAGACTCCGACTCTAAACGAAACCCGGAGGTAAAACGGGAACTAGCCCAGTAAAGGGTACTTCTCTCTCTTATTACTTTTACTACTTTTATTAAGAGTCTAAAGAGTCAATATATATAAAGGCCTGGAAAAGCAGACATTTACGACGACTCCCGTGTTTTACGAACGACCGGAGTCGTTAGAGTCTCGGAGTCGGAGACCAGTGGGCGGACCACGGAGTGGGGTCTTCGTGCTTCTGGGCTTCGCTCTGAGGACAGGACTGGGTGGTCGGGTAACTTTGGACGAGTCGTGCTGGCATAAGGACAGGATGAGGATCTACGGAGGTCTGGTAAAGAAGCTGGGTGGTCTGTCTGGGATGAGCTGGGTGGTCTGTCTGGGATGAGCTGGGGCACCTCGATCCGCCAGTCGGCAGAGCTCCCAGAGAATTCGTAGCAGTCCCAGTCATGACCAGCCATACACCCCGCATCCCCACCTATCCCCAGTCATGACCAACCCTTCTGGGCTCTACACCCCTGGGCCACGGACGATATAATTCTATAGGCTGATAGTGTTTGCTTGTAGCGGCACGAATCTGATTGTATTAGATAATTAGCAAAGGACTATCGATGGCAGAGAAAGAATCCTCTATTGCGACAAGACAGAAGCAGGAGTTGGCTCTCCAACAGCAGAGGTTGGAGATAGAGCGACAAAAGTTGCTGGTAACACAAGCGGAATATGACAATAAGAAACTTAGAAGATTAATCAAGCAGGATGATGAAGAGAGTAAGTCTAGGCATGAACACTTCATTGCCCAGGTAGCAGGTCACGTGGCTGAGATGCAGGAAGAACAACAAAACATTGACTTTCAGCCATATGATCTCCAATATGTTGAGTCTATCATGCCGCCAGATTGGGACAAGAATCGTCACGCATACAACAACCAATTACTTGTTGATGTTCTTAACTCTGTTGCTACAACTGGATCAAGGCATCAAGCATCTTTATGTAATGGTGCACAAACTCACCACATCGGTAGATTGATGAAAGATTATCCCGGTCTTGATGAGGCAATCGAAGATGCAAAAGCTAGGTATCGTGAACTTGTTAGAAGGACAGTTCATAAACGTGGTGTGCTTGGTTGGATAGAGCCAGTATACCAAGGTGGAGCGGTAGTTGGCTTCAAGCAAAAGTTTAGTGAACGTGCCTTAGAGATGCAGGCTAAGCGAATCGATCCCGAGTATAGGGATAAGAGCGAAGTTGACGTTAATGTTGGCGGTAGTGTTTTGATAATTGGCCAACCCTCTGAATCAAAGGATGAGTGGTTAGAGAAGCAACGAAAGAAACAGGATAATGTTATTGAGGGAGAAGTGACTGATGAAAGTTGATGAAATGGTAAATGATTTTCTTAAGGATGCTGCTGTTGGCCATGGTGGTGATTGGCAAGGTATTTTATTCTTTAGGGATGCTGTGCAGTTGAGTTGTTTTGAATATGAACTAACAAAACAACTTTGTGGGGGTGTTCGTGGTATAAAGCTTAATAGAAGCAAACGTACATTTATGTGGCCAAGCGGTGAATCTCTACGATTAGCAGTAGGAGAAGACTATTGGTGTTATCATGGTCTTGCTTATCCGTGGGTTGGTTCGCACAATGTCGGCGTTGAGTTTGGTAATAAAATCAGAAGTATCTTAAGAAGGTTAAACCAGAATGTACCAATGAGGCTTCTTAGCGATAATAGTGTAGTTCGTTTTGCTAGTACTCCAAATGCTCCTGGTAGTAATTGGGTGAAAGATCGTAAGTTGGAATCTCTGGGTAAGAAAGAAATGCAGGAGTACCTACATGGTGATTGGGATATTCTATGAGTGAAGCCACCGGCATAATTGAGTGGCGTGAAACAGAGCCCGGTAAGCTAGAGGCCGTTGCTGTTTTGGAAGGTGGCCGAGAGGTTAAGGCCGGATGGTGTCCTCAGCCCGGTAGCCAGGAAGCTTTCTTGAAATGCCCTGCCTTTGAAGTCTTGTATGAGGGAACACGTGGTCCAGGTAAGACTGACTGTCTCATCATGGACTTTGCCCAACATACTGGTCCGGACGATAGGGTAGATAAGAGCACGCCACAATGGCGTGGCTTTGGCCCTGCCTGGCGTGGTATCCTCTTCCGTCAAACCTTTCCTCAGCTGGCTGATGTTATTACCAAGACCAGGAAATGGTTTCCTATGATGTTTCCTGGTATCCGCTTTAACGAAGGTAAGAATACTTGGATCTGGCCAACGGGTGAAACCCTACGATTATCCTATGGATTGAAGGAAAGCGATTACTGGAATTATCATGGTCATGAGTACCCATGGCTGGCCTTCGAAGAATTAACCACATGGCATGATCCCGGCTTCTTTAAGAAGATGATGTCTTGCTGTCGTTCTACGGTACAGGGAATACCTCGTAAGCTAAGGGCCACGACTAATCCATACGGTCCCGGCCATAATTGGGTTAAGTCACGATACGATCTGCACCTACCACCACGAGGTGTGTATGGTAAGTTGATCGAAGAAGAAGGTCTCCCTGAACGCATGTCTATACATGGTTACTTAGACGAGAATAGAATATTACTTACCGCTGATCCTCAGTACAAAGACCGTATCCGTGCGGCAGCCCGTAACCCTGCTGAGCTGGCTGCATGGCTACACGGTAGCTGGGATATCGTAGCTGGTGGAATGTTCGATGATGTGTGGGATGCTAAGCAGCACATCCTCTTCCCATTCCCGATACCAAAGAGCTGGCGTATTGACCGTTCGTTCGATTGGGGTAGCTCTGCACCATTCTCTGTTGGGTGGTGGGCACAGAGCGATGGCTCTGATGTTAGACTGAATAATGGCAAGGTTGGCTCTACCGTACGTGGTGATCTTATCCGGATAGCTGAGTGGTATGGGTGGAACGGCCAGCCAAATGAAGGTCTGAGGATGTTAGCCTCTGAAATTACCAAGGGTATAATAGAACGTGAGAAGAGATGGGGCTTGTATGGCTCTGTGCGGCCTGGTGTGGCAGACTCCTCTATCTTCGCTGTGGAGAATGGAATGTCTATTGCTGCTGATATGGCTCAGCACGTTACTGTAGATAACCGTTCCTATCCTGGCGTGCAATGGTTGCGGGCTGATAAACGGCCCGGTAGTCGTAAGACTGGATGGGAAATGATGAGGAAATACTTTAAGGCTGCTATCCGTAATGGTACACCTAGAGAGAATCCAGGAATATTTGTTTTTAATACATGTGAGCAATTTATACGAACGATACCTTCTCTACCTAGAGATTTAGATGGCGATCCGGATAATGTTGATACGGACTCCGAGGATCACATAGGTGATGAGGTTAGATACAGAGTCAGAGCTGCTTCCACCATGATGCGTAGCGGAACGACAAGTGGCACTACTTCCTAAGGAGATCAACAATATGAGTATTACAAGTCACCATCCTAAATACGACGCTATGCTTGATAAGTGGAGAAGGATGGAGGATGCCTATGCCGGTGAGGATAAGATCAAAGAGGGCGGACTTAAGTATCTCCCCTCCACGCCAGCTCAGGAATTGGATGGTATGAGTTCTGGAGAAAAGGGATATAAGAACTATCAGAATTATAGGACCAGGGCTAATTTCCCTGATATTGTTTACACTGCTATTGATTCAGTCCTTGGTGTAATGCATTCTAAACCCGCCACTATAGAGCTGCCTGAAAAGATGGAGTCGTTGCGGGAACGAGTCACTGTGAAGGGTGAGTCTATGCAGATGTTACTCCGCAAGATCAACCAGGCCCAGCTAACCACTGGGCGATTGGGCCTATTCACTGATGTGGAGGATGGTGCCGGTCCAAAGGTATTACCGTACATAGTGATGTACGGTACTGAAGATATCATCAACTGGGATGATACTCCTGATTTTGGTTTGGCAAATCAGAACTTATGCATGGTTGTTCTGAATGAGTCAGAGAACCTACGTGAGGATGAGTTTGAATGGCAGGTTAAAGAGAAGTATCGTGTCCTGATAATGGGTGATGTTAGTCCAGATAACAATGAAGGCTTTTTCAAGGTCGGTGTTTATAATGAAGATACCAGCTACGACTACAGTGAAGAATTGATGATGGAGCCTTCTATTGGTGGTAATAAGCTGAAGAAGATTCCATTCACGTTTATCAATAGTCGTGATATTATTGCTGATCCTGACAAGCCGCCATTACTCGGCCTGGCTAACTTAGCATTGACCATCTACCATGGTGATGCGGATTATCGTAATAGTCTATTCATGCAGGGCCAAGATACCTTGGTAATCACTGGCAGCACCGTTGACGGGGATGACGATGTTCGTGTTGGTGCCGGAGCAAGAATAGATATTGCCATTGGCGGTGACGCTAAATATATTGGTGTTAACAGTAAAGGCTTACCAGAGATGAGGACCGCCTTAGAGAACGATAAGAAAGAAGCAGCTGACCTGAGTGGTAAACTGTTAGATACCAGAGGTGGGCAGGCTGAGTCCGGCGAGGCGTTACGAATACGTGTATCGGCCCGTACCGCTTCGCTCCACCAGATAGCCCTGACAGGTGCTACTGGGCTTCAGACACAACTGCGTATTATGGCCGAATGGATTGGTGCTGATCCTAACGAGGTTATTGTCACACCAAATACTGACTTTGCTGATAATACTCTGGAAGGTAAGAACCTATTGGACTATGTAGCTGCTAAGACTCTTGGTGCTCCGTGGAGTTGGGCGTCTTTGCACCAGCTGATGCAGGAACGTGACCTAACCAAGATGACCTTTGATGAAGAGAAAAAAGTAATTGAAAGTGAAGTTGGTTTGGACTTTAGTAGTGGTGGTGATGGTACTGGTGTTGAGGAAGACGATGATAACGGGGCTAACGAAGACTAATGGCAATGGATCCTGGAAAACAACTTCCTTTGGTGGGAGAGATAACGGCGAATGAGGCATGGATGGATGCCCTCATTCGCCATCAGATTTACCTTTTGCGTTTCTCTGGTAGCATCCGTAACGAGATCACCGGGTTGTTGAATGCTACGGAAAAGGATATTGCCCAGAAGATACGGGGAATGCTGACCGGGGATACTAAGAATGTCAATAAACGGCTGGTCCAGGCCAATGCCCTGCTTAAAGATATTAAAGCTATCCGCAATTCAGCATGGGATGATGTTGATGCCGTTTGGTTGAGTGACTTTGAACAGATGGTTGTTAAGGAAGCGGTCTTTCTTAAGACAACACTGGACACAGTTGTTCCTGTGGTCTTAAACTCGAAGCTCCCGCCTGCCGCTAAGTTAAAAGCATTAATCAAAACCCAACCCTTTGAGGGACGAGTCTTAAAGGAATGGGCGGCCAGTGTCAGGGCCTCTGATCTGCGTAAGATTGAAGATCAGATTAAGATTGGTATTGTTCAGGGAGAGTCCAATGCTGCTATCGCTCGTCGTGTTATTGGTACTGCCAAACTAAAGGGCCGGGACGGCATTACTCAGTTAACCAGACGTAATGTTGAAACGATAACCCGAACAGCAACTATAAGCTTTAGTAATGCCGCCCGTGGGGAATTCTTACAAGCCAATGCCGCCTTATTCGAAAAGGAAGTCTACGTCGCTACCTTAGACTCCCGGACCACAGCGATTTGTCGCTCCCTGGACGGAGACCGGTTTCCAGTTGGAGAGGGACCTCAACCCCCTCTCCATTTTAACTGCCGTTCGTTGCGGGTAGCTTTAATTGGCGAGGATATGATTGGTACTCGTCCGTATAAACCAGTAACAAAGGAGATGCTATTGAGACGGTATTGTAAACAGAATAATATTAAGGTGGTCAGTTCTAGGGCCCGCTTACCGCGAGGACATAAGATGAGCTATGACCAATTTGCTAGAGTTACCACGAGAGCGATGATTGGCCAAGTACCCGCAAAGGTCACATATGGTCAATGGTTGGGTAGGCAATCGGTTGAGTTCCAGAATGATGTACTTGGCCCAACTCGTGGTAAGTTATTCCGTAAAGGTGAACTGAGCTTAGATAAGTTTGTTAATCGCCAGGGTGATGAGCTTACCTTGGCTGAATTAGCTGATAAGGAAGCTGCTGCGTTTAGGGCAGCTGGTCTTGATCCTAAAGAATTTTAAGGTCAGGCATGTTGTCTGACTATACATAACGATGCCGCATGTTGCGGTTGCTAGACTGAGCTGTGCTCAGAAGGAGTTTAATAATGGGCTTAAAAGTAACGCATGATACTATTGATGATGTCCCTGAGGGTTATCGTGAGCTATACACCGAGCGAGAAGGTAAGTTCCATCTTACTGGAGTCGAGGGTGTTAAGACACAAGTTGACATTGACAGAATTATGCAAGCCAAGACACATGTCCAAGAGGAGAAGAAAGAACTCCAGACCAAGTTGGATGTGTGGGGAGAATTAAATCACGATGAAGTGATGGGTAAGCTGGATCGCTTTGATGAATTAGATCTTGCTGCCAAAGGTAACAAGGAAGATATGGATGCGAAGCTGGATGAGCTGACCGAGAAGCGTATCGGTAGTCGACTGGCTCCTGTGGAGCGTGAGAATAAGCGACTGACCACTGACCTGGCAAAAGCTTTAGAGACTGTTGGCATCTTACAGGCTGCCGAGGTCAAGAGGACTATCGATGACAGTGTCCGCAAGGAAGCTACCAAGATCAAGGTTATTCCCGAGGCTATAGATGATGTGATCATGTTGGCGAATGCAGTATTCGAAGTCACCGAGGACGGTCAGACTTTAACCAAGGAGAACCCCTTCGGGATCACCCCTGGGCTTACAGCAGAAGGATTCCTGCAGGACATGCAAGAGAAACGTCCCCATTGGTGGCCTAAATCTGAAGGTTCTGGAGCTACGGGTTCTCTTGGCGGTGGTTCTTTCGGCAAAAACCCATGGACTCATGATAATTGGAACATGACCGAGCAGGCCAAGGTCTTCCGTGGACAGGGTGCTGAAATAGCTGCTAAGATGGCAAAAGCAGCCGGAACCACAGTTGGTGGGCAGATGCCGCCGGAAAAATAAGAATATTTTTCTAGCCGAGATAGAGATTAGGACTATACTTAGATGTACGAAGTTGTTAGGACTGTGTCCGAAGGCTGGCCGAAGCTGTGCTCTTGGCTGTTAATCGTTTTAACGGATTCAAAATAATTGACAAGATAAGGAGTACTCTTATGTCAGCTACACAGATTGCGGACATTGTTGTCCCAGAGATTTTCGGCCCTTACACTCAGCAGTTAACCGAGGAGAAATCCCGATTGGTTCAGTCTAGTGTTCTGGTCAGCAATGCCTATCTCGCAGGCTTGCTAAACGGTGGTGGTTCTACTTTCCATGTACCATCTTTCCAGGATTTGGATGCAAGTGATAGCACTGGTGCTGATAATGTCAGCAGCGATGACATCGCTGATATCCAGTCATTCGAGGCGGCTGAGTCTACGGCTCATCCAAAGAATGATGCGGTGCCACTGAAAATTGGTACGGCTACTGAGATCGCTGCCCGACTGGAGCGTAATCAGTCTTGGAGTTCTATGGACCTGGCTATGCAGCTGGCTGGTGCTGATCCAATGAATGCTATTGCGTCTCGTGTTGCGTATTACTGGACTCGTAGATTGCAGAGAATATTCTTGGCTACCTTTAATGGTATCCTTGCTGATAATGCTGCTGCACCAACTGGTACTGATACTCATGTCCAGAATGATCTGCTTAATGATGTATCTAATGGTGGTGTTTACGGTGCTACCACAACCATCTTCACTGCAGAAGCTTTCTTGGCCGCTGCTTTGACTATGGGTGACAGTCAGGAAGATCTTGGAATTGTTATGGTCCATTCCGTTGTTTACAACAGAATGCAGAATAACAACCTGATCGACTTTATTCCTGATGCCCGTGGTGAAGTCAATATTCCTACCTTCCTCGGACGGTTGGTCATTATTGATGATGGCATGCCTGTCAGTGGTACATCCAGTAATGTTTATGACACCTGGGTCTTTGGTGCGGGTGCCGCTCAGCTTGGTACTGGTACTGCCAAGGTTCCTGTCGAAGTAGGTCGTGAACAGTTAGCTGGTAATGGTGCAGGTCAGGAAGTTCTCACTACTCGTAGAACCTATTCCATCCACCCAACTGGCCATGCTATGATCATGGCTGCTATTCCTGGTGGAGGTCCAAGTAATGTCAACTTGGCAGCCGCTACCAGTTGGAGCAGAGTATATTCTGAACGTAAGATGATCAAGTTTGCTGTGCTCCGTACTACTGAGCATGCATAATCGTTCGGAATTAAATTGAATTGAAACAGAGTGGGGGTAAGAACCTACTCTGTTTTTCCTAATACATAGATGATTGGAGATAACTATGACAAAAGGACTACCGCGATCGTTGAAACATGCCCAGTTTCAGGTAAACCCTATAACACCAACCAAGCTATCCATACCTATCAATACCACCATCGTTGTTACTGCTACAGGTGCTGCTGTTGGTATTGGTGCTGAGAAGATTATTGCTTCTTTACCTGAGGGGAATATCATTTTCCTTGGTACGGCTGCAAGTCTGGCTTTTGCCGGTAATGGTGCTGATGCTAATTTATCCGATACATGGAATGGTGATTACGCTATTGGCACTGCCGATGATGTCAATGGCACATTGGCAGGTGCTGAAGTAAATGTTGCTCCGTCCGTTGCTGTTGGCCCTGCTGTGGCTGAGGTAGCCGCTGCTGTTAGATCAGTTCTGGCCGCCCCTGTGAATGTTGATCAGACAGCTGCTGTTGGTGCTATTTACTTGAACTTAATAATCGATGCCGCTGATATCACAGATGATGAATCTGTTACTATTACAGTGAACGGTACGGTTGACATCTTGTATCAAGTTCTTGGCGACGATTAATTATTACTGTTATTATTAGTAACGACACAATAAGGGGATATCATGACTAAAGGCTTACCGAGATCTTTAGAACATTCTAATACCATAGTTACCAAGGTTAGTGGTAACTCAGTGACTGTCACCTCAGTAGAGGAACTACAGGCTAAATACAATTCTCTGGCTTCAGCTACATGGGATAAAACAATGGGAGCGGTATCGGCGTTGAACCAGAGACGGTTAATACTGCCAGCCGGCAACTACGGCAATGTGGTTTTGCGAGCGAATACCCCTAATGTATTAGCTGTGCCAATGCAGCCTGGCTCTATCACGAGGCTAGTGATATCTACTACCCCCAGCGTTGATCTTACAGGAGCCACCACCGTATCAACTGTGTCACAACTGCGTGCGGCGATTGGCTATTGGGATGACTCTGGTGGTTCAAGGGTTGCTGGCTCTGCTGATGGGGGAACGATTTATATTGTGGCAGGTAATTATGGCCTGGGTGCAACGGACAACATCCTGTACCCCGCCAAGAACACAAACGTAGTGGGTGCCGGAATGGACCTGGTTACTATCACAGGAAGGCTGTTTGCCAAGCAGTCGGCCGCAACTGATAAAATTGTGCTTGAAGACTTTAGTGTTGATATTAACGGTAATGTAGCCATACCAGGCAGTAACTTACCCGCGACCTCGGCGTATGGAGGCAGTATTGTTGAGGACGGCAGGTATGAGTTTAATCGAGTACATGTGACCAATAGTGCAGTAACGGCAGGCAAAAATAACTTCACGTCGCTTGACGATGGTATCAAGACAGTAGTAGTCATGAACGACTGCATTGTTGACTATGCTGAGGATGATTGTGTGAGTGTTAAGTCTACATCAACAAAGCAGGCGGGGACAACTTTAAGAGCATACAATTGCCGATTCACCGACCCAGGCAGTAGTATATCAGACCAGGCAATTACACCACATAACGATATCCCCGTACATGTTGTTGATTGCATATTGACCAATACAACCACCGACGGATTTGCAGCGGCTGGAGCGACTGAAACGGATTTGTTATATCTCTATAACTGTTATATCACAGGGGCGGTAACTAAGGTTGCTGTTGCAATTGGCAATCATGTCGATGGCCAGTCCTTGACAGATTACGCCGTCAAGATGTCACAGGATGTGGATACTTACTGTGTGGGTAATTATATTAAAGGCGGCACACTAGCACGAGCCATATACTGTGGCGGTGGCAGTGCAGCTGAGAAATCGTATGTACTGAGTAATATTATCGACGAGGTAGGCACAGGCACGTCAGGTACAGGAGTGGAGGTTAGGGCAGGCACTGATGTTGGTAATGTATATATCAATAATAATTATGTCAAGAGTGCCTACCGTGGCATCGATGTGAGGGAGTGCGACGGCATTCCAGAGATTAGAAACAATATTGTAGACGTGCCAGCAGGAAGTGGCCATTATGTTATTCTTGGCATAAGCGGGGCCCATTCTAAAAATAATGTATTCCCTGATATCAATACGGTATCTACCCACACTCTCGACGCAACAGATGTCAACGAACCCGCTGACATCGATAGCGATTACGTCCCAACTGTTGGCGGCAACTGTGACGGCACAGGAGACGCGACAGCAGATATCAGTAGAGAGATTGACAGGCTTGGCAATTTGCGTAAATGGAAATCCACTATCTGTATCGGGCCAATAGAAATTCCGCAGGGAGTGGTGACTATATAGAAAATGATAAACCATAACAGGGAGCAAAAACATGGACATAAAACAAGCACTTTTACAACTGGATCCAGAAGATGGCGAACTGTGGACCGATGACGGCCCTAACGGCATGGACGGCCTGCCTCTGGTCGATGTCATGAAGAAATTGACCGGCCTGAAAGACCTCACCCGTAAACAGATCACTGACGCCAATCCTGAATTCTGTCGTGGTAAGGCTAAAGTAAGGAATGACAAAGATGCCAAAGAAAACGAAAAAGAAAACGGCAAAGAAGGCAATGAAGACAGCAAAGAAAAGCCGGAAGAAACCAAAGAAGTAGCTGTCACCAAGGAATCCCTGGATCAGGAAATTGCTGAGCTTACTATTGAGCGTGATCTCCTGGATACCAAGATTGCTGTTCTTCAGCAAAGACGTGACTTTCTTCAGCAGCGAGAGTACCATACTAACCAAGGTAGTTCTGTTTCTAACCGTTTGGCTTATATCAAGAGCCAGAATGAGGATAGGATTGCTAAGGCAACTCGTGCTGCAAGGATCCAAGCTGTTATTGGTGAAGATGCTGTTGGTACTGGTAAGAGTAAATTGGATGATGTCCTATCTAAACGTCCAGGCTCTGGCTCTAATACCAGACCTGCCCCAAGGACACCGAATAACCCTAGATAATAGGATTATGTAATGTCTAAGCAAGATAAGAAAAAGATGGCCAGCCTGACTTCTCCTAGGGTGAAGAAATCAACCAAGGAGAAGCTTCAGGCTGTTTTGTATTACTCACGTAAGCGGAACCGTGTGCGGAGAGCTGCCCCTTAGCCCAGGGCCTATACCGCTCACCTGGGCATGGGGACGAAATATGGTTAAAGAATTACATCTAAAGACTGATCTTGAATTGGAGCACGAGCGAGGCAGAGTTCTTGCCGGCTTTGATGACGGGACTCCCAATCAGTTAAAGGCTAGGCTTCAAAAGTTTTTGTATTTCAATCGTAAGCGGAGACGTAATGTTGTGGACGCCCCTGTCCAAACACTTTACATGGAAAAGACCACGGACTTACCTATCCTGACTCAGAAAGATGAGCAGATTCTTATGGAGAAGGATTAAATGCCAGGTTATAGAAAAATCTCTGACTTAGTACAGGTTGTGTCACCACTGCAAGATGCTGATGATTTCATTATCCGTCGGAATGTAGATAATTTCCGTGTGTCTACAGCAGAGCTCTTTACCCACATCTCTACATCCACCTTTAACTATATTAACTTTAATACTGCCTATGTTAACGGTTGTACGGAAGGCCGTTTGCAGTGGAACATCGAGGACGGTACCTTGGAAGTAGGTATGCCTGGTGGCGGTGTTTGTTTGCAGATAGGTCAGGAGATACTCGTCCGAGTCCAGAATGAAGAGGCTGTGCAGATTAACAATGGAAGAGTTGTTTATGCATCCTCAGCTGTTGGTAATGTTAAGAGAGTTAAATTAGCAAATGCTAACGACCATGATATTGCTATGAAAACAGTGGGGGTTGCCACAGAAGATATTCTCCCAGGCCAATTTGGATACATAACTTACCTTGGGCTTGTACGAGATTTTGACACCTCTGCTTTTTCTGATGGGCAAATAGTTTATTTGGATACTATTAGCGGCCATCTTACGGGTACTCCGCCCACACCGCCTAATACTACTGTAGCTGTTGGTATAGTAGTTAGACCCCATGCCACAGAAGGCATAATGTACGCTAAGATATCTCCTGTTGGGTATCTAAAGGAACTTAGTGATGTATTAGTTACAAGTATCGCTAATAGGGATATGGTTTCATGGGATGCAGCTAATTCCCGATGGAAGAATATCACTCTGTTAAGCTTGAATGACACCTATGTACCCTATACCGGAGCTACAGCAAATGTAGATATAGGCACATACGATATGGCAGTGGGTGATGTTCTGACCATAACAGGTCAGACTAATACTGAGCATCTCATATTAAAAATGGCAGCCTCACAAACAGTGGACCAGCCCCCATTTCAGATACAGGATAGTATCGGTGATGAAGCATTTTCAATTAGGTTGGATAATAATACTAACCTGTATATGGGCCACAGGGTAGTTGGGGCAGGTCTTACAACTGGTACATTCAATACTGCTGTAGGTTCCTTTTCAATGCTTAATAATACTACAGGTAACTATAGTATTGCGATAGGGGCCTATTCACTACATACCAATAACGAGGGGTTCCAGAACATAGCCATAGGCCCCTTTTCCATGAACCTTAATACCGCTGGTTATTCAAATATTGCTATCGGTCCTTTTGCTCTTCGTGTTAATACTACGGGGTACCACAATGTGTTTGTAGGGAGCAACTCCGCTTTCAGCAATACTACTGGATTTCAAAATGTGGGTGTGGGAGAAAGTGCCCTTTATAACAATATCACAGGCATTCAGAATACCGCTGTAGGGTATAATGTTATGAATGCCTGTACCTCGGGCGATAAGAATGTGTCTATGGGGGTGGAAGCTCTAATAGCTGGCACTACTTGCAGCAGTAACACAGTAGTAGGAACTAATGCTCTACGTACTAATACCACTAGTGACTTCAATGTTGCTATTGGGAGCGAGTCAGGTTGGTATTGCACCGGTGCAAATAATGTGATTGTTGGGTCCTTAGCAGCTAAGGGTGCTAGCTCATTTGCTATGAGTAACAGTGTCATCATAGGGTATCGGGCTGGTCTTAATAATGCCACCAGTAATAGACTCTATATAGCAAATTCGGATACCTCCTCTCCCCTAATATATGGGGAGTTTGACAATTCACTTGTAAGGGTAAACGGAAACTTTATAGTAGGTGCTGCTGTGGCTGCCACAGACTATTCCATTCTGTTTGCTGGTGACTCAACTAATGGTTGCATGACATGGATGAACAGTGAAGGTGAGTTTAGGATTAGCGGTAATGATGCAGTTAACTACACAGCTATAGAATCTGATGGAACTTTACGTTTTGCTGGTACAGCCACTACATGGGATGATGTTAACATAGGTGGAACTACAGTTGGAGGTCCCGCATCTGGCAGACCTGATATAGTGACGCTCCTGGATAATACTGGTACAGACACAGGTATCTATACTCTTGGTTTTGATACAGGTGAAAAGGTCAGCGGTATATTAGAAGTCCCTCATTGGTACAAAGAAGGTTCTGACTATCAATTCCATATACATTGGCAAGGGGACACTGTCCCGTCTGGAACGGATAAGGTTCAGTGGGAGCTGACATACACGTTGGCCAGTAATGGTGGCACTCTTCCGCCAGCCACAACCATAACAATCGAAACAGATATAGACACACAATACAAAAGGTACACCTCTAATTTTGTCAACATATCAGGAGTTGATGTCGGCATTGGTGACCAATTCATGTTCACCCTGGAAAGAATATCCGCTTCTGCGGATGAATATTCAGGAGACGCTAAATATCACACACTCGGTATCCACTTTGAAAAAGACGGGACCGGGTCTAGGCAGATGGTCATAAAGTAAAAGGAGAAATAGCATGGCATTTATAGTAGAGACAGGCAACGGAGCCAAGGTAGCAAATAGCTACACCACTGTGGCCAAGTTCCAAGAATATTTCGCGGATAGGAATATTGACGTTACCGCCATGACCACGGAACAGATACAGGCATACCTGGTCGCCGCTACGGATTATATCGATACTCGCTGGGGGCCGAAATTTAAGGGATCCCGTAAATACGACACATCCCTGTATTCCAGAGTGTTGTCTGTGTTTACAGACAACCCCACGGCAGCTGATACTCTTATCGTCGACGGAACGGCTTATACCTTCGTGGCCGCTACGACCGGTGCTGCGAATGAAATCCTCATTGGCGATACCGTTTGGGACACAATTAATAATGTCATAGTCTCCCTGGACGAGGATACAATAAAGGGTTATCTGATCGCAGATGCGGATATTAGCTCCCTGACCATCTTTTTCATCAGAGATGGCATCATCGTTACGGAGTCTTCAACCAATATCTCGATAGACGCCAGTCCCAGCTACGGGCTGTCTAATAAACGGCAGCCCTTAGAGTTTCCTCGCGAGAACCTCCGAGATCGCTCAGGAGAGCTCGTAACCAATGTCCCGGATAAGTTACAGTATGCCACCATAGAATACGGCTACAGGGCCAGCAAGGCGGTCCTGGCTCCTGATCCTACTGTCAGTGAAACGGGCCTACGAGTCACAAAGACCAGAGATAAGGTCGGCCCTGTTGAGACCGAGATCGAGTATGCAGATGCGACAAGCATCATGATAACCAAACCTTATCCGGCTGCGGATCGTCTCCTGGCCGAATATACCTTCCCAGCAGGAGTAACCAGGTAATGGCAATAGACTATGTAAAACTCGCTGCAACAGCCTTGAGGCTTATCGCGGCAGCTGGCCGGGAAATAACCGTCATAAAGTTCAACCAGACTCCTGCCGACGCTGGGAAGCCCTGGGAAGGCCCTTCAGATCCACAAACAGTTCCCGATGCAACGAGTACGGTCAAGGGTGTGTTTGTCAGCCCCGCCGGAGCTCCCGCCCTGGGCCTACAGGCGATTTCTGAAGATCTTTTAAAAATTACCGTCGAGATTGCCATCGTGCATGCTGGATCGTTTGATCTTGCTGAAGCTGACGAGATTATAGATGGTGGCGTCCATAAAACTATCTCCTTTGTAGACAAGTTGAAGCCAGCTGACACAACACTACTATACTTTATTGGAGTAGCACGATAAATGAGCCTGACCAGAGCACAAGCAATTGCAGAGACTTTCGCCTTATTTAAGGCGGCATGGGATACTACCAGTCATGCTGATTTGGTAAAGTATCCTAATGTGTCTAACGACAAGGTTCCTCCCAGTGCTGAGGTGCCCTGGTGCCGTGTTAATTGGAATGATAATAACAAAGAACAGGCCACGTTGAGTGGTGCTGTTGGCAGCAGACGTTTTACAAGTTATGGCATCTTGGTTGTGCAAGTCTTTGTTCCTGATGGAAAAGGATTAATTGGTGATATCGACTATCCTAAACTGATCAGCGATGCCTATGAAGGTAAGCGAACTACAAGTGGAATTTGGTTTAAGAATGTGACTATAAAAGGCATTGGCTCCGATGGGAGCTTTTACCAAACTAATGTAATAGCAGAATTTGAATACGACGAAATTAAATAGGAGTCTAGATTATGACAGCAGTAAATAAAGTATCCTCAAATGCTACGACCACGTCTTTCGCCTGGGAAACAATTATTGGTGTTCTCCCCGGGACTCCTGTTTGGAATGAGACGGAGCCGAATAGCTTCAGTGACTTTGGTGGACAGGTAACTACCATGCCCAGAGCACCGATCAACGCAAATCGTAAAAACAAGAAAGGTCCAGTAACGGACCTTGATGCAAGTGGCGGTTATAATACCGACCTGACGCAGAAGAATATGCAGGACTTGCTGCAAGGATTCTTCTTCGCCAATCATCGAAAGAAAGGTGATCTGAAAAATGATCCTGGTATTACAACTCTCACCATTTCAGCAACAGCTTCTTCTAGTACCTTTACAAGAGTTGGCGGTACTACTGACCTGACTACCTTATTCTCTATTGATGATTTGGTATTGGTGGCTGGTTTCTCTGACAATGCCAACAATGGGTTGTTTAAGGTTAGTGCTGTTACTGCCACAACTGTTGTGGTTGTAGCTGCTGATGGTACTGACGGGGCTGTTACCCTGGTCGATGAAGGTGCTACTTCTGCCGCATCCATCATTAAGGTTGGTATCGAATCTGATGCTGGCGATATTGATGTTGATATGACCGGTACTCGTCCAGCTTTGACCAGCACAACTGTTGACTTTACCGCTCACAATTTAGTTGTTGGCGAGCCTATCTTTATTGGTGGTGATGCTACTATAAGTCAGTTTGCCGGTGCTACCAATAATAATCTATGTCGTGTAAGGTCCATCACTGCCACCAGGTTGGAATTTGATAAGACCTTCTATACTATGGTCACAGAAGCGAATACAACTTTGTTGATTCAACTGTTCTTTGGCCGTGTGTTGAAAGATGAGACTGGTACTTTGATTGTCACTAAACCAGTTCAACTGGAGAGAACATTGGGTGTCTCAGATGACGCCCACACAGCAGCTCAGGCTGAGTATCTTGAAGGAAGTATATGTAATGAGCTTACCCTCAACACCACCACAGCTGATAAACTGAATGTTGATCTGGGTTTCATATCCATGAAACACACACAACGTATATCTGGTGATGGAACTGGTGACACTGGACCTAAAGATGGCACACGTGTTGGAGTAGCGGAAGCTGATGCCTTTAATACCTCATCTGACTTCAGCCGGATTAAACTGGCTATCATGGATGAGACTGACGCTAATCCAAGTGCTTTGTTTGGCTATGCCACCGACATCTCTATTAATATTAATAATGGAGCGGTTGTGGATAAGGCTGTTGGGGTGTTGGGTGGCTTTGATGTTACTGTTGGCAACTTTACCGTTGGCGGTGATGTTACGGCTTACTTTGCTGACGTTGCCGCTGTGGCTGCTATTCAGGCCAATGCGGATGTAACTTTGGATCTAATGGTTACTGCCAATAATGCTGGCTTCGCCATCGACATGCCTCTGATCACTCTGGGCAATGGACGGCTGACAGTTGAAAAAGATACACCGATCAAAATTCCTTTGGAACAGATGGCTGCAACTGCATCTAAGATAGATAGTAATATGGATCATACACTGCTGATAACATTCTTTGATTACCTGCCAAGCTTAGCGGATGTTGATCTATAATTGTAGTTTTATTAATTAACCTTTTTGGGAGCATAAGAAAATGAGTTTAAGAAGTCAATTCAAAACAGACAAGAGTTTGGAAACTAAAGGTATCGTCATAGATTATGGCGATACCAAAATCACAGCTGCCCGTGCTGGTGGAGCTAATAAGAGATACATGAAGCGTTTGGATTTCAAGACCAAGCCATTTCGCAGAGCAATGATAGCTGGCAGCATGGATACCAAATTGCAGACAAGTATCCTGATGGCGGTTATTGCCGAGACAGTTGTACTGGATTGGAAAACCAAAGTCAAGAATAAATGGGTGAAAGGTATTGATCCTGAAGATGCTGGTAAGCCTGCTGGAAAACTTCTGCCTGTTAGTGTGGAAAATATCACTGCTGTCTTTGAGAATCTTCCTGATCTATTTATGGATCTCCAGGCCCAGGTTCAGAATGGTGCCTTGTACCGTGATGAAATAAATGAAGAAGACCTGGGAAACTAACAGCGGTCCTGCTCTACACATTGGAGCAAGGGCCAACTGAAAGTAAGATTATAAAAAACTGTCTTAAAGACAGAAGACCTCTGCCAAATAGAATACAGAATGCACCAGAACTTTGGATGGGTCTTGAATTATACTATGGTGCATTTTTCGAGTTGCATTCGTGTCGATCCAGTGGGTGGGGCCAAGGCCCTATTCCCTGGACGGCTATAGCAGATTATGCCAATGCGTTTGACATCACAGGTGAGCAGCGGGATGATCTGTTTTATTTTATAAGGCAAATGGATGTTGAGTATTTAAAGTATCAAGAGTCTAAGAAATAGTTGAAGGAGCAGCCATGGACCTAAAGGGATTCGGCAGAAAGATGACAATTCGGGCAGACCATTTGCCTGAAGCCGTAAACCGAATTGTCAAGTTGGTTGCTTTGGCTGTGGACCAAACTATCGTCTTAGCTACTCCGGTTGATACTGGTGCCGCACGTAGTAACTGGGTTGTTTCTGTAGACTCCCCAAAGAGTGGGATCATAGATCCCTATAGTCCTATTGAACAGGGCACTGATCCATCTAAGATAGGTGAGTCTGCTAATGCTTCACGTGCCCTGGACCAGGGCAAAGGAGTTATCCAGGCCCGACCCCCTGGGCATAATCTCTACATTACGAATAACTTAGATTATATTGAAGATTTGAATAATGGTAAATCTGCACAGGCCCCTGCGAGTTTTGTTCAATTAGCAATTCAGCAAGGCATAGCAGCCGTTAAAGGTGCGAAGTTAGATACAGGGAAGAAATAATGGCCACCGAATATATCACCATAGTAGTAGAAGAGAAAGGTACGAGGACCGTACAACGTCGTCTGAGCAATGTTGGTAAAAAGGCAGCCGGTAGTGCCCAGGGTGTGAACCTGTTGAGGAATGCTTTGTTGGCTATTGGAGGCACGGCTGTCGTTACCCGTATTATAAGAGTTGCCGATGCCTTTACAAACTTGCAGAATAGATTGCGTTTGGTTACAGAGGACACAGCTAACCTGAATGAAGTTACCAAAGAATTGTTGGCCATATCTAATGCTACTCGTAGTTCGTTTGAATCGAATGCTGAATTGTTTTCTCGTGTGTCTAGATCTGTGCAGGATCTTGGCGTTTCACAGAGAGATGTCTTGCAGTTCACAGAAAGTTTGAATCAAGCTATTATCATGTCTGGTGTAAGTGCTCAGGAAGCAAATGCCGGTTTGATCCAGTTGAGTCAGGGATTAGCGTCTGGTACACTACGTGGCGACGAATTACGTTCTGTAATGGAACAGTTGCCAGCTGTCGCCAGAGTAATTGCTAGGGACCTGGGAATAACAATTGGCGAGTTGCGTAAAATGGGCACAGAAGGTAAGATCACAGGTGAGATTATCCTAACTGCATTTAAGAATGCTCGTGTGGAAATTGCCGGTGAGTTTGCTAAGACTGTTCCTACAGTTTCTCAGTCCTTCCAAATACTAAAGAATAATGTAGTCAACTATATCGGTACAATAGACCAGGCCTCTGGTATAACAGGGGCACTTGGTAGCATCATTCGTGGTTTGTCTACTGACATAGATACCTTGGCCAGGGTTTTGGGTGCGGGTGGATTAACAGCTGCATTATTCTTGGCTACTAATGGTGTCCGTCTATTCACGGCTGCCATTGCCGCCAATCCGTTGGGTGCTATGTTAGTGGCCCTAACATTCTTGATCAGTTTACTCGTTACGTTTAGCGATAAGTTACTGGTCTCCAGTGATAGTTTGACCACCCTGCAGGATTTAGGTGTTGCCACTTTTGAGAGGATACGGTTTGCCGCCGGACTATTGGTAGATTATTTTGAGACTGCGTTCTCTGGGTTAGACGAAACCTTTGGCGGGGCCCTCGGTGAGATGGACATAAGCTTTGAAGGTTTCCTGCGTGCGGTTGGCCGTGGCCTTGACTGGTGGGTTGGCGGATGGCGTGGTGCGATTAACGCCCTGACCGCTCTCTGGAATGGCCTGGGTATGGCATGGATAGATTTAGGCACACAAGCTATCAACGGTCTAATAGGGGTAATTGAGAGCGGTATTGATGGCATTATGGCTCTATTCCAAATACTGGGACGGAGTATCAGTAATATCGCTATCGGTATCTATCAAAGTTTATCAAACCTTGCTACAGCTGCAAGGTTATCTATACAAGGTGAGACGGAAGCTGCCGCACAAATTGCCGGCAACGCCGTGTCTATTGCTGAGGCGAGATTCAAAACTGCCTTCGCTGACCTACCTGGGCAGATTGGACGACAGTTCGAGAAGAATGCAGAAACAGACTTTATACCAAGGGTGGAAAACATAGCCGAGGGAGCAGCTCTGGAATTATCAAATGCAGTGGTTGATGGTTTCTTGGATGGCTTTGACCAGATCGATGTATTCGAAAAATCAATAAATGACTTATTCGACCGAGCAGATGAAATCTCCAAGAAACGGATAGCCGAGCAGGCGACAGGTGGAGCTGCGGGTGCGGATCTTTCGTCAGTGGCAGCTGGCGGAGGTGGTGCTCCCACACCGCAAGAAGGTCCGTCCCGCCAGTTCCAAGAAATTATTGCTAACTTACAGCAGCAACAACAATTGTTGCGTATGACAAATTCAGAGCGTGAGATTCAGAATCAGCTATTAAAAATTGAGACACAGCTGAAGAAAGAGAAAATCGATTTATCTGATGCGGAACGTGCTCAACTTGAAACAGAATTGCAAAGGGTTCAAGTCACAGAGCAAGTTGCCTCTGCTCTGGATGAAGTGCGTGGCGTTCAGTTTGACCTAATTGCTATCCAGATGGAATTGAATGAGCAAGTTGCCGCTGGTAACATTACTGTTGATGAGGCAACCCAAGCATATCGTAATTTACAGACTCAGTCTCTGGAAACCAGCAAAACAGTTCAAGCCGGATTCCAGCGTGGCTTCAATCAGATCTCGAATACGATTAATGACTTTGCCAGCCAAAGTGAAAAGGTTATAACAAACGCATACAGCAATGCCGAGGATGCCCTGGTTAATTTCGTACAGACTGGTGAGCTAAGTTTCAGTAGTTTGGTCGACAGCATGTTGGCCGACCTGACACGGCTATTGGCTCGCCAGGCAATGATGGCCATACTTGGTGCTATTGTACCAGGGGGTAGCCTGCTGATGGCAGGAGCACAGATGGCCGGAGGCATGGGTGGCGGTGGCGGTGCTGGCGGTATGGCTGCGACAGGAGTCGGGAGTTCTCTGATGGCCAGGGCTGGCGGTGGTCCAGTGGCTCCAAGTAACAGTTATTTGGTCGGTGAGAAGGGACCAGAGCTCTTTACTCCTAGTCAGCAGGGTAATATTACTCCAGCGAGAGAAACTGCCCAGGGGATGGCTGCGACTCAAGAGCCTCCTCAAGTGAATGTGCAAGTGGTTAATGTAACCGATCCATCGGAAGTTACGTCCGCCCTGGGCACTAAGGATGGCGAAGAGGCTATACTTAATGTAATTAGAAGAAATAAACGATCTATACAAGGATTACTATAATGGCTTTTACAAATGGCAGTGCCACTGACTATAGAGATCTGTTATTGAAATTAGACTTGTTCATAACCAATAAACACCTTTCAGTTGTTGCTGTTAATGCTGGCGGGTCTAGTTATATTGCTGGCGACATACTAACAGTTGCTGGTGGAACTGTTCAAGGTAGCATGACGGCTCAGATAGAAGTATTGACGGTAGACGGGGGTGGTGCAGTACTGACTGCACGTGTTTCTAATTCCGGTGCTTATTCTGTTGATCCTACCGTCACAGCAAATGCTGTGACTGGCGGAACTGGCAGCAGTGCAACTATGGACTTGACCATGTTGATTACGGGCTGGACACAGAGAATGAAGAATTTAAGTTCTGCTCCTATAACCTCTTTCATTGAGATTAATGAATATGATATTATTGATGATGGTTCTGGGTATGGTGTCGGCGATACTATTACATGGTCTGCCCCAGGTGCTACTACGGCAGCAACATTCCTGGTGGCATCAGTCATCAGCGGTAATGTAACTTCTTTGAGTATTGTAAGTCACGGGACGTACACAGCCATTACAGGTTCTACTTATGGTACCACTACTGGAGGCTCGGGAACTGGCTTGACTCTTCAATGTGAATTTAGGCCTGTTCGTGATGAATATTTCTGGGAGGGTTCTGGTACTGGTGGTAATTCTGTCTATGTAGGCATTAGAACAGCCTATGCTGTTGCTGACGAACAAGTCTCTTGGGAACTGGCTGGTTTTACAGGTTGGCAGAGTGGGCAGGATTGGGAAAACCAAGCGGGTATTACGGACGGTCGTTGTGTGTTGGCGACTTCTGGGGAGCAGGTTGGGGGTCCTGCTGTATTGCTGGAAACATCCGCTATGGACTATTGGATATACGCTAATACAAGACGTATAATAATGGTAATCCACGTTGGTGCTAGTTACCAATCTCTGCATATGGGCTTGTGCGACCCTTTCGGAACAGACACTGAAATACCTTACCCTATGTATATTTGCGGGACATCCGATAAATTCACAGAGGACATTGGGGATGGTGCTATGTGGTTACGTGGTCCCTCTGATCCCATGCAGGGAGATTTGGTAGGGGATGGCAATGCAGGACTTTTCAGAGACGGTGCGGGTGTGTGGAATAAAGTTCGGAATGGTTATTACGATGGAAGTGATATCACCAGTGATGACAGAGATGGATATTGGGTGTACCCATGTGGATCTATAAAGGATGAAATATATATTGCGATTCCTGCTATTGATGATTTTGTGACAACCTACGGTCTGCGTTGGGAGGACATAATCAAGAATACCAGAAGTGGTACACCTAGTTACAGATGGAAACCTTCTCCTGATTCTGGAGGCAATAAATATTTCCCTATACCCTGTACTGTCATGTTGACGTCAACTGATGTACGAAGAGCGGTAGCTGAGGTTAACGGTGTGTTCTGGGTTTCTGCTGAAGAAGGCTTATCCGTTAATGATCGTATAATAAACAGTGGTAGGTATTTTAGAGTTTTTCAAATGGGGGCAAACGCTGTCAGTTATTCTCACTTTTGCGTAGAGGAAAAATAATATGTCGTATGAAACAGGTTCAGCAAGCAGTATGTCAGACCTAATGAATAAGTTGCAGATTTTCGCAGTGGCGAACGGCTGGACATTAGATCAATATAATGTTGAGAGCGGCAGCAGTGTTGACGGAAAGTTGTCAATACACAAGGGCAGTGTGTACGTACATTTTCTATGGAATGCCAATGAGGCAAACCATATAGCCATGTATCAATCGTTGGGGTATTCAGGCACCGGCGTAAGTCAGTGGCTACATACAGATGATTCTGGTAATGGTGTTACCACTCTGCCTGGAGGTACTGGTTGGAGTGATACAGTATCGACACACGACGGATATAGATTTATCAGTTCAATAGGAGTTGGTCCTTTCACAGCATACCATTTCTTCCAAGGGAATGGTACAAATGAATACATTCATGTTGCCTTAGAATACGCTCCGTTTTTGTATAGGAATTTTGGCTTTGGTGAATTGGAAAAGGCATGGGACTGGACCGGCGGAGAATATTGCTACGGTCATTGTCAGGAAAACTCTAGCCCTCTAATACAAGAACCATTATTGTCTGCTAATGGAGATGATAGCGATTCAGATAGATTAGCGACTATCCATGTTGAAGGTTTGCCTAATCAACCGGCAGCTGGAAAGTGGGGCATTTTCATAGAAAAGTCAGAAACTTCACTCGGTTCTCCTTTCTTAGACAGGGCGGGTGAAAATCAAGTTTTCTTTTCAGGAGGTTCTAATGGAGGTCCTGTTGGTTTTTTGTTTAATATTGTACCTGGCAATAGTGGAGATGGTTTCTTGCCACTTACATCTAATGGTATATTTTATAGAGATGCAGTAACTGCCCCAGACAATCTATATTTTATGGGCTGGCAACCAGATGTGAAAACATTGAATATGAAAAACTTTAGTCCTGGAGATGAGATCACTGTTGGGAGTGATACTTGGATGATATTTCCATATGTAAGGAAGCAGTATACTGCTGACCTAAACGAAAGTAGAAATTTAGGTATCGCATATAAGAAGATTACATAATGACTGACTATGTCGGAAAAATCGAAGAAGACCTAGCTATGACTTCCTTCCTGGGGGCCAACCGCTTCACCGTCCCTGGGCTTGGTGCAGCGGCCATAAAATGGAGAGGGGCAAGTAACCCAGTTCCTACCCCAATAGGAGATTTCACCGTCGATGGTGTAAAAGAAGATAATGATCCTCCCCCATGGTACCTCGAGGGAGAGGATTTGGCTGGTCAAACATATGATCGATGGAATGACGCTGATGTCTGGTTTGATCAGGCAATTGTCATACCTTTGGTCTTTGCGTTTGGGAATATTTTATCCACACAAACAGACACTATCTCAATCTATAGTTCTTATCGTGACCCTACTATTACGTTGAGTGATGTTGTGAATAATTTAGGGGCGGGCGTTAATTTACCAGATTTACCAACTCTGCCTTACGCTATACAACCACAATCTGGATTCACTGTTACTTTAGAAGTGACTACCGAGGGTTCCCCAACACTGGACGATACTCTTGATTGGGTATTTAACGTTGGGACTATAAAGGTTGCTATCACAGGTAGCCGTATCGTGATGTTCCCGTTGCCGCCGGAAGTTCCGTTGAATGAGACATTAGAATTCTTGACAGATTTAATGCCCACTATAAATGGTAAAGAGCAAAGAATCACCCTTCGTAAAAACCCTAGACAAATATTCGACTTCAAGATGAAGCTCGATGGCAACAATAGACGCTATACAGAAAACTTACTACATGATTGGCAGAGCAGGGTGTTCGGCTTACCTATATGGACCGAACCAACCTACCTGACAGCAGCGGCCAGTGCTGCAGCCACCACCATAGCAGTAGCCGATACTACCCTCAGCGATTTCAGAGTTGGGAGTTTGGCTATTATATTGACCGATAGATTCACGTTCGATGCTTTAGAGGTTCAAACGATAGGGGCTCAGTCTCTAGAGTTTACTTCCCCATTAAGTAATAGTTACACCGCCAACACCATGGTGTATCCTTTACGAACCGCCCTTGCTAATAAATTGATCCGCGGTAGCAGGGCATTTGTAAATGACGAAGAGTTCAGAATCCAATTTTCCATAATAGATAATGATGTCGGAGACAGTTTCGCGAGCACCGGCACGTTCAACACTTTAAATGGCAGGGTACTGTTAGATGGACCGAACGCCACAGAACGCAGAATGACAGAATCATTACGGCGGAACCTGGTCGTATATGATAACGAGACCGGATTAAAGAGTCAGGCCTCCCCATGGGACAGAGCGAAAAGAAACAGCGTCAAAGGTTTCAAGACCAAGAACCGAACTGACCTCTGGGCTTTACGTAGATTGCTCCATGCCTTCAAGGGCAGATTAACAGCATTCTACCTACCTACCTTTTATAATGAGATGGAGTTGACCATTAAACTTCAAGTTGGAACAACGGTATTAAATATTGTAAACGTGGGGTTCAGCCAGTTCGCCAAAGGAAACAAGCCAAGTCGCTATAGGTTACGGGTGCATCTAACTGATGGTACCATTTACGACAGAACTGTGGACAGTGCTTCAGAAGTGGATTCCCAGAATGAGCAAATTGTAGTGGACACAGCATGGCCTATCGATGTAGAGATAGAAGATGTTGAACGCATAGAATATGTTGAGTTGGTAAGGTCCGACACAGACAGTTTCAAAATAGAGCACCAGAACGCAATAGGGCAAACAAGATTATTTTTCCCTGTGAAGGTAGTATTTGATGAGTTATAATATACAAGAAATATCATTGGCCGGGGGACAGCCGGTAGAATTTTATGATTTCACTTTAGGTAGCAACAGTTACAACTATACATCCGCTGAGGATGAGATAGTAGTTGGTGCCATCACTTACACACCAGTTGCCATTAGTAGATCCTCTGTATCTCTAGGAGCCGAAAGTGCCCAGGAGATATTAAACGTGATGATGCCCAGTAACGCGGCCCCCGCGGACGAGTACATCTCCATCGTACCTGGGCAGGTTTGCACCCTGTCTATTAAACGCTATCATAGATCGGATAGCGGTCTGGAGATGATACTGATATTCAAAGGTATATTGAGGACTGTGGCTTATACCGATGATGGTCATAGTGCTGCACTTAGTTTGGTTCCGTTGACTAATGGATTCAGCAGAGAGGTCCCTCGCTATACTTATCAGAGTTTATGTAATAATATCTTATATGATACTAGATGTTCCGTTCTGCAAAGTTCTTACCAACACACAGGGCAGGTGACAAATATAAATGAGACAGTTCTCACTATAACAGGAGCAGACGGACAGCCCGATGGATATTATACCGCTGGCTTCGTACAATTTGGTACAACGGACTTTCGGCTGATTATAAAGCACGTCGGCACAGAGATAACTATATTGTTGCCGTTTAACAAAACCCCGTTGGGTAGTGATGTAGATGTCTTTGCAGGTTGTGACCACACTATGGAAACTTGTGTAAGTAAATTTAATAATGGTATTAATTATTTTGGATGCCCGTTTGTTCCAACGCGGAACATCTTCCAAAATGGAATAAAGTAGAAAGGTTTATTATGAGAAGAATTTTGTTGACTGCTCTTTTAATGTTTATTGTTTGCGGCACTGCCAATGCCGGTGTTTGTTACTTTGAGGGCGATATCCTCGAAGGCCATCAGTTGTGGTCTGATCCTAATAACTGGACGGATAACATAAAGCCATTGACCAATTCTGATGTAGCTATCGTAAATGCCGATCCGAATACTCGTTGCAGTATTCTTATTGATGAGGACATCGATATTAATAATATTGTCGGTGGCAGCAACTGTGACTTCCTAATACCGGAGGACAGTGGCGTAAATATTAAGGTGCAAAGTATACACCTGTCCAATACAGCTGGTAAGCGTGGTAGCTGGATACAGCATTCTGGCTCGCTGGAAGTGTGGGCCTTGGTGTGGGGTATCTATGAGTTTCACGGCGGCCAGTTGGCTGTCGGACTTGTGAGTGATGTTAGGTCATTCACGTGTGAGGTGGGTGTTGGCCTCCGAGTTTATCGCACACCGTATGGTGATACAAATGGAGACGGCATTGTGAATCTAGAAGATGTGACTGTCCTGGCGACCAATTGGCTTATGGAGAATTAAATGTGGTGGACATTGATACTATTCGGAGTCGGAATGTTGCTTCAGGACATTCTCAGGCCCAAACCAAAAAATGAGAATGCCCGTCCCGCTGGTCTGGGTGATTTTAAATTTCCCACCGCTACCGAGGAACGAGTGATTCCTCTGGTGTGGGGAACAGTAAAATTAGAAGGCCCGAATGTGGTATGGTATGGCGACTTGAGACAAACCGCCATAACAGAAAAGATTAAGACTGGAATGTTTTCTTCTGACAAGATCACTACTGGATACCTATATTATATAGGTATCCAGTTTGGTCTGTGCGTAGGAACACTTGATAATGTCCGAAGAGTGTGGATTGGCGATAACGAAGTATGGAGTGGGGAAGTAAGCAGTGGAACAATTGAAATTGATGAGTTGAATTTGTTCGGGGGACATAAACTGGGACAGGGAGGTGTCAAAGGTTTCTTGAGAGTTCATACTGGCTCCTCCTCACAGACAGTTAATACCTATCTATCAGAGTATCAGCAGATCAGCGGCACAACTCCATCCTATAGAGGTATGTGTCATATGGTTTGGGAAGGTGGTTATGTAGGCACCAGTACCAGCATCAAGCCCTTTTCGTTTGAGGTAAGGAGAATACCAACCGGTCCTTCGGCTGCTACTTTGGCAGTGAATAATGGGAATGATGCTAACCTGGCCTTCGTGGCATATGAAGTACTTACGAATAGTGACTGGGGTTTAAGTTTCCCTGCTGCTGATATAGATGAGACTTCATTCACAGCTGCCGCAACTACCTTACAGACTGAAGGGAACGGTTTCAGTTTTGTATTGGACCAGACCATGAGTCTGGAATCATTAATAGAAGAACTTCAACGACAAATGGATGGTGTGATTTACTTAAACCAGTTTACAGGTAAGTGGACTATTAAACTGGCACGGTATGACTATGCTCCGTCCTCTTTGGCTATTGCCGATGAGAGTAATATTATAGATATCAAAAATCCAACCAGAGGCAGTTGGCATGACACTGTTAATTATGTCACCACGCAGTTTACGAACAGGAATGATTCATATAAGGGGACATACGGCCTGGCTCAGGATTTGGCTAACGTCCGTATCCAAGGAAGTGTGGAAAAGACAAATGTGGTGTTCCCTGGTGTTATGGACGCCACCTTGGCAAATAACTTAGCGTGGAGAGAATTGCGGGCAACATCCTATCCTTTGGTAAAGGCCACGATAAGAGTAAACCGTGAATTTTATGGTTTAGTACCTGGCGATGTCATCAAGTGGTCTAATGCTGCTCTTGACGTCTCAGAATTAATAATGCGTGTGAGAAGAATTGATCTAGGGGAATTAGTAAACGGCCAAATTACATTGGAGATAATACAAGATGTATACGCTACGACTGATCCAAGTTTCGGGGATCCTCCTACTACTGAATGGACTAAGCCAGTTAACACTCCTGTTGCTATTCCTGTTGCAGAATCTATAATCATAGAAGCACCATACGGTGTCAGCATACGGGATTCAGATGCAATAACTATTGGCATGCCGTTTAGGGTATGGGGTGGTGGACGACATCAAGGTAAGGGAGAAGTTGAATTTGATCTACGTACTGTGAAGACAGGCATTTACGAAACAGAACAAACTATTGATCAATTTATGCTGATTGGTAAATTGACATCTTCGTTGGGTAAGGCCACCACCAGTGGCAGCTTTGACATCACTCCCGATCCAGATAACCAGAGTGACCTGTTGAGATATTTATCAGCAGTCACTTCTTCTGTTCTTGGTGATAATCTAACCAACCTTATTATGGTTGGTAGTGAATTCATGCTGGTCACTTCTGGAGCTGCAAATGGTAATGATATAACGCTCACCACAGTGTATCGCGGAGTATTAGATTCTGCCCCAGCCAGCCATAATATAAATTCCAGTGTCTATCTATTATCTTCTGGTGGTGGAATAGGTACGAAGAGCTGGGAAATGAGCGATACTATATTCGTTAAGCTTATCACTAGAACAGATAGTTCTGAATTAGGGGAAGGTTCTGCCACACCAGTTACCGTTATTATGCAGGGCAAGCATCTCCGTCCTAATCCACCGATAGGGATTAATGTTGATGGGACGGGGGAGTACACTTCCAGCACAAAAGATTTAGATGCCAACTATACTGGTAATAATTACGATGACGCCAAGTTAGAAGTAACCTTCCGCAGAAGGGACTACACGGAGTTCAGCGAAAACGCCAGGCAGATATCTGGAGATGCCGCTCCAAGTAACACCACCACTTATTATCGAGTGCGTGTGTTCGACGACAACCCCACAGAACTTTATGTGACCGATTGGAATGCCGGTACTAATGAAGTAATCGTGGAACGGACCAAGGTGTTAAGGTATACCGGCGGAACTATACCTTCCGGCTTAACCTTAGAGATAGAAACTAAGCATACCCTAGACACTATAGATTACGAAGCTTTACAAAGTGCAGACGATACCATAACGGTAAGCTCTAACGAGTTGAGTAATGACTTCAATATGGGTGTCTTGGCCAGTTCTGCTGTTGGAAATAGCTGGTCCGCTCCTGTGACTGGGACCTATACGTTTTACCTGGGCACTGCATTCTCTACCGGAGCTGTCCAGGCCCGTATAAACGGAGGCACCTGGGCTGATGTTATTACTGTCACCAATACTACCGGGACACTGGTAGGTGTTACTGCAGCAGACACTGTTGAGGTAAGGACCAACGGCGGCCTGGTCGTTAACGGTAGGACTGAAACCATACTTATAGTAGACGCCCCCAGCGGGACTGTAGACGCTTATGCAATATTCAGAGAGTAAGTGAGTATACTTGAGTATGGATAATGAAAATGACACAAATCGCAACGTGTTAGTCACAACTGAGGACGAATTGAAAAGGGTTGTGAAGTCTACTGTTAAGGAGACTTTAAATGAGACCCTGATCCAGTTGGGTGTGGATGTTAACAATCCTTTAGAAGTACAACGAGACTTACAATGTGCCAGGGATGTCAGACAGACCCTTAACTCAATTAAGGGTAAGTTTGTCCTTACCACCGTGGTAATCCTCCTGGGATCATTGGCAACGGCTGTATGGGCGGGTATAATAACACTCGTCAAAAAAGGACCCTGATATCCTTCCCCTGCGTCTAGCGGTCTAGAACTATACAAACCCCCTACTCTCCATGCTTCATCGCAGATAGGGCCACCAGCTAAATCCCGGTGGCCCTATTGGGTATAGCCCCCGCATCTCCTCAAGTTTTAAACCCACCGACTCCGAGTGCCTTTGGCCGGAATCATCCTTCTGGGCGATTTACATTCTCCTACACATCCCTATAAAGCCCAAAAGAGTGGGTTGGCTCTGAAACCGACTCCGACTCCGTACTTTTCGAAAGTTCCCAGGTCTTTAGGAATAAGGTTACTGCTTTATTATATTACTTATTATTTACTATTTATTAAAGTCTAAAGAGTCAGTAATATAAATAAGAGATAAGTATAGTGTTTCCAGATGTTTATGTCGACTCCAAAACCGACTCCCAACCCGACTCTGACTCCGATGTTTAGGTTTATTTGGGATTTAACGGTTGGGCCGGGTGGAAATATTGAGTTATTTAGATAAAACTCTGAAAGGTGTTTTGCTTTTTGCTATTTATATCCTATACTATGGGTGTAGTTAATTAAGTCCTCAGTTGCGAGCCCAGGAGGTGGTGACGTCCCACAGTTCACCGTGATTAACGCCTCCTGGGCAATTTTACTTTTTGTTTTGAAGAGAAAAGAAAATCAGCAAAAACAACAAATCTATTTGCCTTTTGCTGTTTTGTATTATATGCTTCTATTAGTTGCCCAGGGGAGTTTGGTTCCTCTGGGCGTTTTTCTCTGTATACTATTGAAAGGAAACGAAAATGAAAATCACTACTAAGTTTGACGGTGTCTGTATGATGTTTTGTAAAAGGCCCCAGGCTATGACTTCTCTGGAAAGAATATGTGCTGGACTTATTGAAGAGTATAGAAATGACATCGAACATCTTCACGCTTTCCTGCAAACTATGGAGAATAGAACATTGGAAGCCCAGATGGATATCAAGAACCATGCTATCGCCAGCCATTCCTGTGGTGTTGTGCAAGGTCTCGGTGGTCAGATTGATGCTCTTTGTAGATCCGTTAATAGGGCTGAAAGAAATATTGAGAAGATGTTGAAGGAATTAAATATAGGGATATAGTATGAGTATGAGTATGAGTATAGTATGAGTATAGTATGTTCAGAATGTAATGCCATGATCTATACTGGCAAAGAGATTAAAATTCGCTCGAATTACGCTGTCGGAGGTTTCGGCAAAGAGACTACGGTTGGGGCGTCCCCCTATAGAAATTTATGTGGTGAATGTTTTTACGAGCACCTCAAATTACTGAAAGGTGGTTTGGTGTGCGGTGACAGAAT
Organism: Candidatus Sabulitectum sp.; assembly: GCA_023139045.1. Lineage (GTDB taxonomy): Bacteria > Fermentibacterota > Fermentibacteria > Fermentibacterales > JCC-6 > Sabulitectum. The sequence goes on along the minus strand of JAGLOJ010000034.1, from coordinate 4,082 downwards.
TCTTTTTGTCAAAAAAGATAAGATATGTGCAATGAAACTTCCATTGAGATATTGATAGGAGTATAGTATGGACCGTAATAAATGTTTGGCTTGTGGTTATTATGATCAAGATAATCCTGACTGTGAAGGCTATTGTGAATATTGGGGATGTGCGATAGAAAAAGTTGAGGAATGCAACGAAGGTTAAAGGAAACAATATGGATATTGTCGAACTGACGATTGAAAAGGTTAGCGGTGTCTGTGCCAGTGTTTGCGGAACTGAAGAAGTCCTCAAAACGGAAATGGATAATTGGGAAAAGTTCGAGAAAAGAAGTCTCGAGCAGAGACTTCAAAGTGACCTCATAGACCAAGATAGGGTTAACCCTGAAGAATTTATGATACGTACTGTGGTGGGCTTTGCTAACGATGCGTGTCGTAGCCAGCTAACTCTTAAATATAGATACCATGATGTGGTAGGAATGAGTGTGGTGAGGACATGACATTTAATAAACAAGAAGCTGCTGACATAGCTCACGATAAGTGTGTTGACTTTCTGGAGCTTAACGGTATTCGGTTACCAGAGTTCAAAGAAGGTTGTAAGAATTATGGTGAGTATCATCGAGGTTTGGTACGCTATAACATAGCTAGATCCTCGGTGCCCGCTTTAAATCCTGTCAGGAGGTGGTCCTATCCCGGATATAAAGCCGACCGAACGATCTATGGTATAATAGCTCATGAGTGTGGGCACCACATCTGGTTTGAGAAGACGGTCTTCTTTAATAGAAAGCAGTGGGGGAAATGGGTTGAGATAACCAAGACGACTAAACGAATAAGCTCTTACGAGCCGAACTATCATGAATCTTTTGCAGAGACCAGTAGACTATTTATACTAAATCCTACTTTGTTGAAGGAAGCAGTCCCTGGGCGATACGACTTTCTCACCCAGGAGCTAGAATTAAAACCTTCTATCGATAGGCATTGGACAAAGATATTAAAGGACTCGCCGAAACATTTAACGGCAGCACAGAACTGGATAAACAAATGACATTCGAATATAGGTACAAGACAAAACCCTTTGACCATCAAAAGGATGAGTTGATTGTTCATGGGGAAAAGCCCAGGAGGGCGTTGTTCTGGGAGCAAGGGACAGGTAAAACGAAACCCGTTATAGACACCACCGTGGCAGCTTACGATGCTGGGGAGGTTGACGCTCTCTGTGTTGTGGCCCCGAACGGGGTTCATCGTAATTGGGTGTCCGATGAATTACCAGCACATATGCCGGAAGATGTATTTGATCGCACCAAGTGCCATATATGGTATAGCACCAATACGATAAAACATAAACGGTCATTTAATGATATGATGAAGTATACGGATGGACCGAAAGTGTTCGTCATTAGTTATAATGCTTTACTAACAGAGGGCGGCAATAAAGCATGGAGGGCATTCCTTAAGGGTAATAAGTGTATGTATGTCTTGGACGAAAGCCAAAGGATTAAGAACCCGAACGGTAAATGGTCCAGACGTATTACGTCCAGCAAAGATGTCGCCATTATGAAACGCATATTGTCTGGGACTCCTTGTGACAATAGCCCGTTCGACCTATACAACCAATTCCGTTTTATTGAGTCGAGGATATGGAAGGATATAGACCTGCCGGACTTTGGTGTCTTCAAACAGTTCTTTGGTATCTGGGAAACCCGAAGGATCAACGAAAGAAGAAAGTTCGAGCAATGTGTTGCCTACCGGAACTTACCATTGCTTCATGAGCTTATGAAGACTATCGGAACCAGAGTAACAAAAGACGAGGTTCTTGATCTGCCGCCAAAGCTATATAGTAAACGGCATGTCGAACTATCCCCACAGCAGAAGAGAATATATAAGCGGTTGAAAGATGACTTTATATTAGAATCGGCCATGGAAGATATACCTGTAATGCTGGCCATTGTCCGCATGCTGAGATTCCAGCAAATAATCTGCGGATATTTGCCGTCCGACGAGGAGGGTGGCAAAACGGAACTGATCCCCGGCAAAAACCCTCGCCTAGATGCATTGTGCGAGATCTGCGAAGACCTGCCCCACAAAGCTATCATCTGGGCAAGATTCACCAAGGACATAGAGCTGATCAGCCAGCATCCTGTGTTCGCAAAGCGGTGTACTGTGGTTAACGGTTCGGTTACAGGCCCAAAGCGGGGAGATGCCTTGGACAGCTTCCAGAAGGGAGACGTCCAGTTTCTTATAGCCAACCCTGCCGCCATCAGCACGGGAGTGACACTCCATTCTGCCAAGACTGTTATATACTATAGTAACACTTTTAAGCTTGGTGAACGCCTTCAATCAGAAGACCGTGCCCACAGAATTGGCTTACTGCACCCTGTGCACTATATTGATTTAGTGGCGGATGGAACTATCGATGAGAGGATCATCGATGCACTAAGACGTAAGGTTAATGTCAGTGCTGTAATCACTGGCGATACTTTGAAAGACTGGATATAAGGAGAAGGAATATGACTGACATGTTTGCCGATTTCAAAAAGGATGAGGCACCGGCCAATGCCGATATGGCAAAGCTGGAAAGCTTAGTTGATGATTTATTGGATGCACGCAGAGCTGTTGATGACGCAGAGAAAGCTCTGAAGGCAGCGAAGAAAGTTCATCAACAACTTGAGGAATTCGATCTACCAACACATATGGTAGATGTATTAGGTTTGGGTGAAGTGACAACTCGAAAAGGAATAAAGGTTTCTATTAAGAAACAGATTCGTGCCTCCATCGGTAATCGACAAGCCCAGGCATATCCGTGGTTGGTTGAGAATGGTTATACGAACCTAATCAAGAGAACTGTGCTGGTAGCGTTTAATCCCGACCAAGGGGAAGAGGCTCACGAGCTTGCTGATGATTTGGCCGATAGGTTTGCTGGGGTGAAGGAAGACATGAAGGTGGAAGCTGCTACCTTGACGGCCTGGGTTAAAAAACAGATGGCTGCCGGTGTAGAAATTCCTCAAGATATATTTGGTGTGTTTGAACAACGGAAAGCCGTTGTTAAAGTATAAACAATCCCATTGTGGGCGTGCTGGTGCCGGAGCACGTTAAAGTGTCTGCCACAGGAGAATTTTTATTATGACTGATAAGAAAGATATCGCAAAGAGGGAGCCGTCAGCAGTGGCAATCCCAACAGAGATGCCAGACTTTGGTGAGATGAAGGGTGCTGGTTTTGAGAACCAGACTCAAGCAGATGTTGCCATCCCATTCCTGGGAATGTTACAGCAGCTTAGTCCGCAACTGAAAAAGAAAAATGAAGCATCGTATATTGAAGGTGCTGAAGCTGGCGACCTAATTAATAGTGTCACCAACGAACTGATTCCAAGACCTGCCACAATTGTTCCTTGTACCACTGATCACTTATTCGTGGAATGGGTTCCTAGAGAAAGTGGTGGGGGCTTCGTCGATATCCATACTTTGGATTCTGAAGTCGTTAAAGAAGCCAAGGCCAAGTCACAGGGCTTTAATGATCTGAAAACTGTTGACGGTAATGACCTTGTAGAAACATTCTACATCTATGCACTATTGCTTGACAGTCCTGATGCTACTGAAGCCACAACTCCAATTGTTATTGGTTTCACATCTACCAAGATCAAAGTATACAAACGTATTATGACAGCATTGCGTACTCTTAAGGGCGAACCCCCAATATTCGCTTTCCGTCTGTCAATTAATACAGTTGAAGAAGTAAATTCTGCCAAGCAGGAATACCAGAACTTCACTCTCAACTTTGTCCATGGTTCTGCGATGACCAGTATTAATACCCCCGGTAGCAAATTCGATGGTCTGCTCAAAGCAGGAATGGCATTCAAGGAAGCCGTAACCACAGGCGATAAGAAAGCCGACCATGCCTCTCAGGGTGCCAGCTCTACTGCCGGTGCCAAGAGCGAGGATGAAAACGCTCCGTTCTAAGATCTTCCCCTCCTTAATTGTTTATTAAGTAGGATATCCAGAGGACGGCTTCTTAACCGGAGCCGTCCTACTTTGGCCTTGTCATCTAGCGGATAGGATCTACCCGGGAATACATCGAGGGTAGGAACGTGGGTTCGAATCCCACCGAG
>JAGLOJ010000033.1 GCA_023139045.1 Candidatus Sabulitectum sp. | reverse complement strand
AAGGTAAATGTCAATAGGCATTATCAATAATGCTATGCATTTGGGTACACATCTAGCGCATTTCCAGGCGTATGGCCAATTATATACCTAGCCAGTGCGTATAAAAAACATAGCAACCGACTCCACATCTTGTAGTTACAGAGAGGACAACTGGATTTTGCGGTAATAGCATTCCCATACATCAAATATACACTTATGTCATTGCAATGTAAAAAGTTATGAGTTATTCAGCAGGCCCTAATTGAGTTTCTGCAGAAAGTCACATCCTACTAACTATCCTCTAAACGGGGAATTATGAGAAGAGCTGCTTCAACAAAAACTCTCACCTTCTGTAAACCAAGACAGTTCAACATTTCAACCATAACCTTCTGAATCTGCTCAAATTATAGATTGTGTGTGAAAGCACTGTGTGCTTGGATGGATTGAAACTGCCCTTGCTTTTGGTGTAGAGCCTTTGTTTTGATATTCCCACTTGGCACGCCCGAAGGGACTCGAACCCCAAACCTTCTGGTCCGTAGCCAGATGCTCTATCCAATTGAGCTACGGGCGCACCGCAGGAACGCTATTCTAGCAAATCCGGGGCAAATGGTCAAGGAGTGTTGCTGTTAGTAAATCTCCCTGTACATTATTGTAATGGCCTCTCCTGAAGAGAGTTCAAAACTTTCTATACCCGGATCAATGTCAGCGCCTCTGGGAAGCCTTTCCGGCCACTGAATTCTCCAGTGCATTGTTGAATCCGTCAGGGATATGGCTTCCATGAAACAGCGGTACTCAGTGGGCATCTGCTGCCAGGTAAGATGCAATTCTATCAGGGAGTCTGCCGGGAACCAGAGAGTGTCGTTCTTGCAATAGATGCTTCCTGTCCAGCTTTCGACCCTTCCCGCTGCGGGGCAGTAAACGGCAATCATCGGATTCCAGCGACCGCGGATTGGCCAGCCATAAGAAATCACGGCTTCCGGCACGCCTGCAGCGGCATCCCACCACGGGACAGGGTGCGTGCCTGGTCTTATTGTAATTCTTCCTGTGGCTGTAGTGACGGAGTTGTTCTCCGGGTCAACCAGTCTTACTGTGTCTGTACGCCATGTCTGTGCTGTGGTGTTATTCAGAAGGGCTGTGGCGTAGATTTTTCTTGTTCCTGTCTCTTCCCTCAAGGAATAGTCTGGTATCCAGGATAGACCTGCATGAAGGAGCTCAAACTCAGCAATTCCATCCGATTGCTGAGTTTGAAGGTCAGCAAACAGCGGAAAACTCACTGTGTTGTTGGCTTCTGCCAGCCCTGCTGTATCTGCCTGGGGTGAAAACCTTACAGTTATTCCTTTCACCTGCGGTGCATCCACTGCAAGGATAAAGTCCGCCGGTTTGCCAGAAGGAAGCGTTCCTGTTATTGTGGCAGGGTCGGAATCGCTGAATGTTATGGATGTAACACGAAGATCAACTGAACCAAGGCCAGTATACTTTTCACCGCAAGCACAGAGCAGGAGCGTTGCGGCAATGGTCAACAGCTTCTTCATTTCGTCCAATCGATTGAGACGGGGTAATATTCCCGTCTGGAAGCAAAAAGGAAAGGTTAATAGTGTCAAATAGATACTTCCAACCGTGGAAAAGTCTGAAAACAGTGCTGCACCTCAAGTGGTTAGCACCTTTTCTGACTGTTCCTGTACTCTTTGTAGCATCAATGTTTATCGAGTCATGGCTACAGGAATCAGGAATGATTTCATACATTCCTGTTGGAAAACGCTCCATATTTTCTCTCTGGCGTATTGTTATGCTCACCGGTATGGTGGCTGCACCCCTGGTTACCATGTTTCTGTCCGAAGCCTGGAAGAAGTGGAAAAACAGTGGCGTACTCTTAACCAGCTACTTTTTCGGCACAATCTTCTCCGTCTTTGTACTGACCACAACTGCAATGGTTCTTAACGCCCTGGGTATTCTTTCTCCGCTGGGCGTTTCTCTGGAAACTATATCTCAAATCCTGTTTGCCAGATGCATCTTCGCGGCAGTCTGGGTAGTGGCAGCTGCAACTCTCTGCTCGTCAATTACAAGTGGCCCCGGAGGAGCTGCCCTGTCCTTCGGTCTTTTCAGTATTGCTCTTCTGCCTGGTCTTTCCGGTTCATCAATCAGCTGGTGGTTCATAGCACCTCTTGGCGATATGGTCACTACTGTGGATTCACTGAGCAACGGCTGGGATGTCTCTATGGCGGTGGCCGCCCACTCCATGATTTATCTTGCGGCAGGATTTTTTATACTGAAAAAAGCAACACTGCTGAGATAACAGGCAGTGTTACTTTCTGTGTTCTTATTCACTGAGTACGGCTAAGGCCACTATCTGTTCCAGGTAATTCTGCGGGTTGACTTCGGACGGACCGTACATGGTTATCAACACTGCATAACCATTTCTGAATATTCCATAAGCTCTGCCTCTGCCCATTGTTCCTCCGGGAGGAGAGAAAGTAAAGGTGATCACTGACATCAACCCGAGAGAAAGGGACCCTCTGGTATCTGTACCCGTGCTGCCTTCGATCCATGTGGGCGTTGATGTGCGAATAGATTCCATGAAGCTTGGCGGTATAACACTGGAGAGCTTTTCCTCAATCCAGAAGTCTTTGTTTTCAATCTGATTTTCCATCTCCCAGTAGTAGCATCCGAAGCTCATTCCGAGGTTGTTGGGCTGACCGGCAAGGGCTCCGCTTTCCTCAGTCATCGTTCCCTCTATCAATGGGCATATCTCTGATGGAAGGTATCCGAACTCAATGCCTACCGGTTCAAGTGTGTAAACCGGCACTATCAGGGTGAGTGCTGTTGCAAGAAAAATTCCCATGTCTGTGTCCTTTCGAAAGTGATTGCCTGATTCTTCCGTGAGCAATAGAATAGAAGGGGTTTGGTCATTGTCAACTGGAGGTACTATGCAGGAAAAGATACTCATTGTAGAAGACGATGTTCCACTTGCTTCACTTCTGTCTGAATATCTGACGAATCAAGGCTTCAGGGTAGAAGTGCTGCACTCGGGATCCAATGCAAAAAAGAGAGTTGTTGCAGGGCATCCCGATCTTGTTATTCTCGATTTGATGCTGCCGGACATCAGCGGCCTTGAGGTTTGTCGTTCTCTCAGGGAAGGATGGCGGGGCCCGATATTGATGCTCACAGCCATGAAGGATGATGTGGATGTTGTTACAGGCCTTGAACTCGGAGCTGATGATTATCTTGGAAAACCTGTCGCTCCAAGGGTTCTTCTGGCAAGGGTAAGAGCTCTTCTCCGAAGAAGCAGTTCCGATCTCAACTCAGAAATGATCGAGGTGGGACCGGTTACAATAAATGTTCCGGGAAGAATAGCTTTGCTTGAAGGGAATACTCTTGGCCTTACCACAACCGAGTTTGACCTGCTGGTTTTACTGGCGCGAAGAGCTGGTCGTGTTCAGAAAAGAAATGTACTTGTTGAAGAACTTCGTGGCATCAATTTTGATTCCTTCGACAGATCTGTTGATGTTCTTGTTTCCAGACTCAGACGAAAACTGGAGAAGCATGGGAACATGATAAAAACAGTTCGGGGACTGGGGTATCTAATGTCTCTTCCGTCAGAGGATGTTTGACTGTGAAGCTCTATTGGAAAATCTACATGTTTCTTGCCCTTACTACCCTTGTTACGCTTGTACTTTCAATCTGGATTTCTTTTTCTGTACTGCCTGCTCATTTTGAGCGTTTGATGGTTGAACGGCTCAATAATTTTGAGACGGAAGTTATGGCAATGAACAGTCCAACTGAACCTGAAATCGAGCAACTTGCTGATTCTATGAAGGTAATTTTAAGAGTTTTCAGACACTCCCAGCGTCCGGCAATGATGCCCGGCCATATGCCACAGAGGGGGAGGGAGCTGCCAGGGGTACGAGTACTGCATCCTCCCGGTGCTGATTTTTCCATTCTTGCTTCCGGCAGAGTTGCTCCTCCAAGGCTTTTTCTTTTTGTACTCTTCGCGCTTGGGCTCTTTCTGTCGCAGGCTCTTGCGCTTGCGCTTGGCCTTAAATCAGTGTTCTCCCGCATTTCATTACTGAGACTGGTTACCGGTGAATTTGGAAAAGGAAACTTCACAGCAAGATATCCTGTTTTCTCCAGTGGTGATGAAATTGATAAACTCGGCTCTGCATTCAACAAAATGGCAGATCGAATTATCTCCCTTCTTGGTTCCCACAAAGAGCTGTTGGGTGCAGTAGCACACGAGCTGAGAACCCCAATGGCCAGATTGAGCTTTGCTCTTGAGCTTGCCCGTGAAAACCCCCAGGCGGTCAAGGAAAAACTTGGCCTCATGGAGCAGGACATATTCGAGCTTGACAAACTGGTTTCTGAATTGCTCGAGTTCAACAGGATTGGCAGTACGGGTGCATTGGTTAAAGAACAGATATCTCTTAAAGATGTTTGCCTTGAAGCAACTGATGGAGACAGGATTCCAAATTCAAGGATAAAGATAATCCTCTCTTCAGACGGTACCGATTTCACTGTTTCCGGTGACTACAGGTTGCTGTTGAGGGCCGTTTCCAATCTTGTACGTAATGCAGCTCACTACGCCCAAAGCACGGTGAACATTCAAATCGCAGAATCTAAGAATCGTGTTAATGTTTCAGTAACAGATGATGGCCCAGGATTCTCACCGGGCCTGGTTGACAAAGCTGTTAATCCATTTGTTAAAGGTCATGGCAGCAAAGGTTCCGGCCTTGGTCTTTCCATTGTGAACAGAATAGTGAAACAACACGGTGGATCACTTTCTCTCTCCAATGCAGAAGACAGCGGAGCCCGTGCTATGATTTCAATACACAGATAGTCTAACAACAAAATGGGGGAAGGACTTTTGCCCCTCCCCCATCTGTCGTTTGTATTTTATCTATTTTCTCTTCAGTCGTGCATGCCAGTCGATAAGAATAGGACTTGCTACGAAGACTGAGGAGTAAGTACCGACAATGATACCAATCATCAGGGTAAGGGCGAAATTTCTGATGTCGCCGGTACCGAAGATGAAGAGCATGAGCACTGCAACAAATGTTGTCACAGAAGTAACAATGGTTCTGCTCAGGGTTTCGTTGATACCATGGTTAACCGTTTCCTCAAAGGTTTTACCTTTTCTGAGACGGTTATCCTCTCTGATCCTGTCAAACACCACAATAGTATCGTTGATTGAGTAACCAACAATGGTAAGCAGTGCTGCGATAATGGTAAGACTTACATCTACCTGAAGCAGTGCAAGAATTCCAACTGTGATCAGAACATCGTGGATAAGGGCTACAACCGCAGCCACACCCCATTTGAACTGGAATCTGTACCAGATGTAGAGAACAATGAAGAACATGGCCATAAGAATTGAATCAATAGCCTTTGATCTGAGTTCAGCACCCACCCTGGGGCCGATCTGCTTGATGAACGAGGCTTCGGAGTTACCGCTCTGATCTTCCATCAAAGTGCAGTTCTCCTGTCCAAGAGCATTGTACACAGCGTCCTTATCACTGGTGGAAGTTCTGATAACAAAGGCGTGACCATCCCCGGCCCAGTCTTGAAGAGACTGTATCTGAACACTCTCGAGTCCCTGCGCGACAAGGGCATCACCAAGCTGATCCGTGGTCTCGTGCTCTGTGGATACCACATTGGTCTCAAGCCCTCCGGTGAAGTCGATGGAGAGATTGAGCCCGCCGTGGGCGAAGAATGCAATGAGACCGATAAGGATCATGGCAAGAGAAAGAACATAGGTTTTCTTGCGTGTCGCAGTAATGTTGAAATGGGCGTCCTTTATCAGAGCCATCTTGCCTATGCTGATTTTGGTTCTCTTAACCTGTGCAAGCATCATACTGAAGATGGACCTGGTAAAGACCAGTGAGCAGAACATGGACGCCATGATACCTATGGAAAGGGTAACGGCAAATCCCCTGATGGGTCCGGTACCAAACTTGTAAAGAACAAGAGCAGTAATGAAGGTGGTGAGGTTTGCATCCATAATAGTTACAAAAGCTCTTGCATATCCGGCATCAACTGCGGACCGGATTCCCTTACCGGAGCGAAGTTCCTCACGGATACGCTCGTAGATCAGCACGCTGGCATCAACTGCCATACCGATGGTTAGAATAATACCGGCAATACCGGGGAGGGTCAGTGTAGCATTAAGTCCTGTGACTCCCAATCTCGCCAATGGGCCTGGGAAGCAGAGGAATCCCAGAATAATGAGCATATCAAAGAGAAGAGCAAGTACGGCAATAATACCGCTGGCACCATAGTAGATGATCATGAACGCAGCGATGAGAGAAAGACCCACTACACCGGCAATAAAGCCGTTGCGTATGGCTTTCTGTCCAAGGCTGGGCCCGATTGTCTGTTCTTCAGCTATGATAAGTCTGGCTGGAAGACTTCCAGCCTTCAGCACAAGACGAAGGTCACGGGCTTCCTCAACAGAGAAGGCTCCGGAGAGACGGGTTCCGCTGCCGGTGATCCGCTCCTGTATTGTGGCCACAGAATAGATTCTGCCGTCGAGAAGAATTGAAACCCTCTCGTCAACATTCTCACCGGTTATCCGAGCCCAGTTGGAAGCTCCTTCGCTGTCAAATTCAAGGAGGAGATAGGGGTCACGGCTCATGGAGTTTGGATCACCCATCCGGATTCGGACATCTGTAAGGTTTGCTCCGGTGAGGCGGTAATGAGGAAGGTCAAGGTCTGACTGTCTGTCCCAGCCACGACCGGAGTCATCGGGAATAAGGAAAACACTCATCATGTATGTGCCGTCAGCCATAGCAGTTGCTTTTCCAAAAACGAATTTCAGGTTCGCTTCGGCGAGAATGGCCTTGACATCATCACGATTTATGATGGTTTGGAATGCATCGTAGTCGTTGCCCTGTGTTATCACCCAGTCTCCCGGTCTGACGCTGAGAACAGTTGCATCATTCTGATCAACTGCTGTAAGCAGTGAGCTGAGAGTACCTGCAACCTCTATGGTTGGAAGAACAGATTCATCTCCGTTGTCGGGAGCAGGCAAAGTCAGGTCGTCCCCACCCGCAGGAAGAGAAAAGTCTTCAGCTTCTGTTGATTCAGAGATGATCTCCTCAGGAATCTCGTCTCCGAGAACGGCTTCAATCTCTCTGATAACGGCGATGCTTGAGGGAGAAGGGTGCTCAGCATTAGGATAAGCAACTATCTTGAATTCCAGAAGAGCCTGTCTCTCAACTATTGCACGGGCTCTTGCAGGATCTCTTACTCCCGGAAGCTGAACAATTATCCTGTCGTTGCCCTGACGGGTAATGGATGGTTCAGATACTCCGAATTCATCTATTCGGTTCCTGATAATTTCAAGAGCCTGGTCGAGAGCTTCATCTGCATCAAGACCCGGCGTGGGCTCTACCGTGTAGGCAAGGTACATTCCACCCTGGAGATCAAGTCCAAGTTTGATTGTACCGCCGCTTGACTGATACAGCTCTCTGTATTCTTCAAGAAGAGGTTCTCCGCCCTCCTCCAGCATATCATCAATAAGCCCTCTCAGATAAGGGTTGGTTGTTTCAGGCTGAACACTTGCTTCAGCTCGATCTCTTTCCATGACCGGAAGTGAATACCATTTCACCGTTGGCCAGATGAGAAACAGTGCCAGCACCAGTACAAACGCGGAGCTGTAAATTCTCCACTTGTCGGCTCTCTTCATTGGATTTCCCTTCATCTGTGTTCGACTATTTGGCTAATTCTTTATCACATCAGTAGTTACAAATTAATCAACTAAGCAGAAACACTCGCAGTCACCCGCAATATATCCTCCCGGAAGTGAAGGAAGATAAAGAAAGTCAAGCGGATTGACCACCTTGAATGGAATTTGCAACACCGGTGGCATTTTCATTACGGTGATGTGAAGTGAATTTGAACAGGCTGACCATTGGGAAAGTCAGCATTGAAGACAATTCCTCCTCCCGTTCTTTCGTGAACAATAATTCGATCAAGCCCCAGTCTTCTGAGAACTCGTGTAACATGAAGATTTGCCTGAGGTAAACTGTACATGTTGTGATCCAGATCAACAACCCAGACTGTGGTATCTCCGGAAAAAGATTCCCTGGGTACATTGCCGAAGTGATAGGGTTGAATATCATGTTTAAGCTGGTCGTACAGAGAAAGCTCTTCGGGGGGATGGCTCTCTGAATCCGGTTCTGTCATGTCAGGCATGGCTTTAACTGCGGTGAATATCCCCCCGGCAAGAAACACAACCAGTGAAGCCAGAATCCATGTTTCACCTGCTCTCATTATCCCCTCCGCATTTGTAAAACCTATATTCCCCCGAGTCACACATTTCCATATAACAAGATAACAAGAGTCATTGTCAACCCCGGAGGAATAATGAGAAGATATGTACTGATACTTCTGATCACGACGGCCGCAGCATTTTCAGCTTCATGGTCCATTGGTCCCGGCGGTCTTTCCGGCTGGCCTGGTCTTCCATGCTCGGATATTCTTGAAGTAGGCCTGCTCAAAGCTGGTATTGGCATTGAATACATTGATACCGATAACGGATCAATTCTTCGAATCCCGCTGAAAGCCTGCTGGGGAGTCACCGAAGGTCTTGAAGCAGGCGCGGTTATCCCTGTGGTTCCAGTGGACAGCCCTTTTGGAGGATCAGTCATGGGAGACATCACACTGTCCGGTGGGTGGTTGTATGAAAAAGCCAGGGGAGGAACTACTCTCAAATTTACAGGAAGACTCACTCTTCCAACAGGAGAGAAGCATCGTGATACAGGGGCAGAGCTTGCCTTCGGAGGAGTTTCCAGCGCCACATTCAGAGATTTTCGCCTCTCCATGTCTGCCGAGTATGCATTGAATGGTGGAAGAAATCCCTTCGACGATGCCATTACCGATGTCATGTACTTTACTGCCGGTGGGTCAAGCTTTGTAACATCAGATATTCTGATCTACGCAGGGATGAATGGTTCTACCTCTCCGGTGTTCAAGGTCGGAGCCGGAGCACAGTACCTGCTGTATGAGAATCTCGCCGTTGACGGCGGCTTAAATATAGGCCTTGACGGTATTGAAAATTTCGAATTGTACACAGGCGTAAGCTGGACAGGTGAAGGTTTTTAAAGAATAATTCCGACCCTCCAGCGGAATTTCCAGTTGTTTTCACCCCGTACTGAAGCCGGGTGGGAAACCCATACAGGGAAGAACCTCAACTACCGCAGCCTTCAACAGAATCCCCGCGTTGAATATAGGTGAACCATTCGTTGAACCGGAGGCATTCATTCGGGAACGGAAAGAAAGATAATCCAGACAGTTATCACTGAAAAGAGAGATCACTCTTCTTTTGTTTTTATTCGATGTAGGGAGAAATTCTCCTGAGTCTCTCTACAACCTTTGACAGAAGCTCAACCGTACGATCAATTTCTTCTTCTGTGGTGTACCTGCTCAGGCTGAACCTGAGTGCGCTGTTTGCAAGAGTGTAATCAACCCCCATGGCATAGAGAACATGGCTGGGATTCTTGCTGCCTGTGCTGCAGGCAGACCCGGAGGAAGCGTAGATACCCTGCATATCCAGCAGAGTAAGCACGGCTTCACTTTCAATTCCTCTGAATATTACCGTTACCGTACCCGGGAGACGATGAGAGGCATTGTCAGCCACTATGAAAGAGCCGGGACAGCTCGCAAGTACACGTTTTTCGAATGTCTCCCTTAGAGATTGTTCACTGGCTACCGTATCCTTCAGGTGGGTCAGAGCAAGTTCGGCTGCCTTTCCCAGCCCGACAATTCCCGGCGCATTGTATGTGCCGGATCTGACACCTTTCTCCTGATGACCACCTGTGAGTATTGGCGGTAACTTGATTCCTTTTCTGATGTATATGGCTCCGACACCCTTTGGACCATGAAGCTTGTGAGCGGAAAGGCTTAGAATATCTATGTCGAGGGCGTGAACATCAATGGGGCTTTTCCCCACCATCTGAACTGCATCGGTGTGGAAAAGTGCGCCTGCTTTATGGGCAACCTCCGCTGCTTCTTTCAGGGGCATTACTACCCCTGTCTCATTGTTGGCTGCCATGATGGAGACTATTGCTGTCTGCTGATTAACCAACTCCCTCAGATTTTCAAGATCGAGTTCTCCATTCCTGTTCACTTCTGCAATTGCCAGTGTGCAACCGTCTTCCTGCAGGGCTTTTGCAGTCTCCAGTACGGCCGGATGTTCCACAGCAGAGGTGACTATTCCCTTTCTGGCTGGATCAATCTTTACAGCACCTCTTAATGCCTGGTTATCGCTCTCTGTTCCACCTGATGTGAAAAAGATCTCCTCGCATTTTGCACCGAGAAGACGGGCAACCTGCCCCCTGGCTTTCTCAATTGCTTCCATTTGGGAGCTTCCAAATGAATGGAAACTTGAGGGGTTGCCAAACTGCTCTTTCAAAAAGGGGAGCATTGCTTCAAGCACTTCAGGAGCCATTCTGGTAGTGGCAGCGTTATCCAGATAAACAGTATTCATTATTTTACCTCAACAGATATCTTTCTTTCGACCTTTTCCTCAAGGACTTTTGCAACGGCGTCAGCGTCAGCGACAGATTTCAGATACACCCTTCCCGGTCTGACCAGGATGGGGGTAACTCCCATATCGTTGAGAATGGTACTGATCTCCTCGCATTTTGCTCTGAAATCATCGACTGCCGCTTTAAGAGCCTGATGACCCATTACAGAGCAGTGAAACTTCTCGGGAGGCATTCCCCCGAGGAATTCTGCGATCTGGCTGTTTCTAATTTTCAAAGCCTCTTCAATGGGAAGACCCCGAGACATTTCAGTAAGAGCGGACGCGCTTGCAATAGCCCCGGCGCATCCAAATGTTTTAAAGGCTATATCGGCGATATTTCCCTGGTCATCAATGTTAATATCCAGATACATGGCATCTCCGCACTGGGGAGATCCAACCTCAGAATGCCCATCAGGAGTATCCAGATTGCCCACATTCCTGGGGTTCATGAAATGATCCATAAGTATTTCGGAATACTGCCACATGGTGAAATTACTCCATTTCAAGCGATCCGTCAGCCAGATCGGCAAGTGTATTTTTTCCAAGGTAAGTTTCGCAAATAATCTTGATGTCCGTCCAGAGTTTTTTCGTGGGACACCTGTCTTCTCTGGAACATCCGGGCACTTTCTCTACAGATTCTTCTTCCTTTAAAAGAAAGTCAGGACACTGAAGAACACAATTCGTGTGAAAGAATTCCGTCTCGAGAACTCTTATCACATCAAGCAGAGATATCTCGGAAGCATCTCTGCTCAGTACATAACCTCCACCGGGTCCTCTGCGCCCCCGGACAAAGCCAGCACTGCGAAGCCTTCCGAATATCTGCTCCAGATACCTTATGGGCATCTCTTCAGCATCTGCGATTCCAGATAGACTTAAAGGATTCCCCTGTCGATTTCTAGCCAACTGAACCATGGCTCTAAGTCCGTATCTGCTTCGTGTGGAAATAAACATAGGACCTCCTTTCCCGTGAATATACCCAATCAGTCAACCTCTGCCGGTAAGTTCGAACAGCAGCATTGCCGGGATAACGATAACATGAATATGCAGTACCTGCTAAGGTGGGATTTCTACAGGGTTCCTATTACCGTTCAACGCCTGTTGCCGGACACATTCCTGGAAGACATTCTAGTGATTGTGAGCAGTACAGCTGCAACAACAACTCCAATGGCGAGAAGGCTCATAAGAAGAGTCATCCCAAATGGCAGAGAATCATATGTAACTCCTGATCCAACGAATGAAACTGATAGATCAGCAGCAAAGACAACCGGATCAACATTGCCTCTGTTACTCACGATCAGTACAAAATCCCCAAAACCGGGAATTTCCATTAACAGGGATCCATTCTCTGCGTATACAGCGTCAAGGGTGTCAATGTGTCCCCGACCCTCCCAGCCTCTCCTGTAATCCGGCTGAGTAATCAGTATGAATTCTATCTTTGTGGGCAGGGGTTCTGTAAAAAACTCTCCAGAAATGAAAGTACTTTCCGCCATTTCAGGGGTAATTCTGAATTTAATAAAGCGGTAATTACCAACATCAAGGTTGAGAGTATCCGAAAAAAGCGTGAATGAACCGGCTGTAAGAGGAATTGTCAGAAAAACGAGAAGAAATGCAGTACGCCTCATTTCAGGACCTGTCCTTTCGCAAGTTTACGAATCATCATTCCGGTGGATATCTGGTAAAGCCCGGCCAGAAACATCAGAATTCCAAGGCCTGCTGACGAAGCAACAATAATACCGGCATAAGATCCATTCTCCAGAGAGACAGCAACTAAATCCATCTTCTCGGCAGCATCACTGAATGATCCTTCGGCGGAAAGGAGATCTTCCTCCATTGCTTCCACTGAAGCAGCCACTTCTCCGATAGATTCTCCAACCAGGGTCACATCCACGGCCAGATCTTCCAGTTGGGAATTCAGAAAACCCAGTTCTGTCGAAACTATTTCGGTTCGCTGGGCAACTTCATCAAAATGATTGGCGGGCATCATGTTTCTCACCATCAGAGGCATAGAGGCCATGTCGTTGGCAAGAGCGGGTAAAATAATTCTCATCTCCTCCAGAATAGACACTGTCTGCTGAATTATCACACCTGTACCGGAGACAACCTCCGATGTGTTTTCCAGGGAAAGTCTTACTTCCTCAACCATTCCCGTAGAATTGGCAACACCCTCTGTTGCGGTCTTTATGGCTCCGCTGGCAGTTCTCAATCCTCTGGATGATTCCTGAAGTATTGAATCAAGGGAAGTGGTAATCAATGGCCCTCCGATAGCGAGAACTGCTCCCAGCAACATGAAAATTACTCCCGTTGTGAATCCCAGGGCATTAACGAATGCGGATCCCTTCATTTTTTTACCTTTCAGCAATTACAACTATTCTTGTGTCCTTGCCCGTTGGCAGCAGAGTATTTCTGTCAGGGTTTAAACAAACCCTGGATTCCGATCCAGTTCCCGTGAGCCAGCCAAGTACCACCTCACCCCTTCTCAACCCCTGGGCTGCAAGGCTTGAGAATTCTCCTGAATTGTACAGAGAGGCTTTCCGCAACTGTACCTCACATCCCGACGGATCAAATATTTCTTCATATACATGGCTGAGACCCGGCTGAATCACAAGCTGTGCCATTATCATGCTGCACACCTCGTTGGAAATAACAAAATCATCAATCCCCGCAGCGGTGGCAAGTCTTCTGTTTCTGGGGTTTCTTATCTCTGAAACCACAGTTGCGTTCCATTCGTTCCCGTATCTGTCAGCAATGTCTCTAAGAATCAACAGAGTAACTATACACTCTGAATCAGCATCCTCGTCAGACATATCCGAACTCTTCCCTGAAATGACCATGATGCTGTCATATTTTTCCGGGTGCAGCATTTCAACACTCCCAGGATCTGTCCGTTCCACTTTTATGTAATTACTTGAGCAGTTTTTACAATCGACTTCATTCAGCAGGTTGAATCCCTCATCTTCGGGGATCGATCCGATCACTGTTATTTCGGCCCCGGAGTGTGAGTAGTCATCCAGTAATTTAAGCATGAAGCTGAATTTTCTGCTGTGGCCGGAAAAAACCAGCATCCGTAATGGTTCTTCAAACATTATCTCGCTCTTGAAACCAGCCTCCACAACTGCAAAACGGTTCTCAACGAAAGAGAAGGAATTTTTGTTCTCTGCCAGTACAAGCAGGCTGTCTTCTGAGTCCAGAATCATCTCAGAAGGTGGATTCAGAGCAATCTTTCCGTTTTTAAATATTCCAAGCGCAATTCCATTCTGCACTCTTTCTGATATTTCTCTGAAACTGCATCCCTCAAGTTCCTTCTGCTTCTGCAGGTAGAATTCATTTCCCCTGAAACTGAGAATCTCGCTGTAAACGGCACTCAACCCGGGCTGTCTTCCGATCTGAACAAGAAGGCGCATCATTATCTCACGAACGGGAATCCATCGGACATCAGGGCAGGCCATCTTCGCAATTCGACCTCTGGCTCTGTTCCTGAGTTCACAAACTCCTGTAGAATGCCCTTTTCCCCTGATGGAATTCACAGCTATCAGTGTTTTTATCACTGTGTTGTCGTTATCGCCAATTATTACAAATCCAGCACACCTCTGAAAACCAGGAAGACCGAGAGAGTCAACATCCGTCGTATCTCCGGAGCGGCAGATGACCTGCCTCGCCTGCTTCCTGCCAATCCGCTGAGCAAGCACTTCTTCCATTTCCTCTCTGGATCTGCGGGAAAACATCACAATACTGCCCCTGGAAGATCCTTCATTTCGAGCTTCAACCAGTTCTCTCGCTACCTCGTACAACCTGTCTCCGTCTCCGCACACTATAAAATGATTCTTCTCGACAATAGGGGATTTTCCTCTCTTGAGAGAATCAAGTTGCTCCGTAATCTTCGATGAAAAAATTCCTATAAGCAGGGAGAGAACAAGAATTCCACCTATTGTGATAAGAACACCCACAAGGGCAATGTGAGGTTCACACTTGTCGTCATTGATAAAAGTTCCCTGATCGAGAAGTCTTGTAAAGGACCACCAGAAGCCGTCCCCGACACTATCATCAACAAGCAGAACACCGATTGTTATTATCATCAAAGATGCAATTACGAGAATAAGCATCTGCCAGAATGGGTTGCGTATGAGCAGATCATTAACGAGATAGCGCAATCTGGTTCCCAGGGTTCTGTATACCATCCGTCCCTCCTGTAAGTATCATGTGATATAATTCCAACATCACTTAACTGAAAGGGAGACTATGACTCGGGGTTTTGTGGATAAAGTAGTCGATTCGGCGAGGGAAGCCGGGCTGATATTGCTGAAATACAGAGAAGAAGGTTTCACTGTAAGTGCAAAAGAAGGTATGGAATTTGTCACAGAAGCAGATCTCAGTTCAGAAGAATTTCTCAGAGAAGCTCTGACGCAAATTCTTCCCGGTTCCTCATTTCTTGGTGAGGAGAGCTGGGATGGAACCTATCCGAAAACTCCATACTGGGTAGTTGACCCGCTGGATGGCACGAATAATTATGCAACGGGAATTCCCTTTTTCTGCATATCCATTGCTCTTGTAGATGAAGATGGTGTTTGTCTTGGTTGTATTCATGACCCGGTACATTCTGAAACATTCATGGCTCTCCGGGGGGGAGGGGCATACCTTAACGCCAGGCCCGTTAAGGTTTCTTCCGCTGACAAACTCCGGGATGTTGTTGTTGCCACAGGCTTCCCATACACAAGAACTCCGGAGAACCTGACCTTTGATCTGGGTGTGCTTACCGAATTCCTTGGATTGGTTCGAGGTGTTAGAAGGTGTGGCTCGGCGGCACTGGATTTAGCTTACACCGCTGCAGGAAGATACGGAGGTTTCTGGGAGGAAAATCTGAAACCCTGGGATATGGCAGCGGGAGTGCTTCTGGTTAAAGAGGCTGGCGGTGAAGTCACCGGATTCAGGGAACAGAGCTGGACTCTGCAATCCAGGGGAGTACAATGTTCAGCTCCCGGAATGTGGGATCAGTTCTGCGAGGTTATTAAAAAGCGCCCCCATCGAAACGAGGACGCTTAAAAAGGAAACTTTCTTTAGAAGCCCAGATTGGCTCCACCAAAATAGGTAACGATAGCGTCGCCGGCGTCATCACCAAATGGTTTGGAAAGTCTTACCTCTGTAAAAACGGAAACAGGTACTCCCGCTGGTTTGAAGGTCAAACCAAGAACACCCTCGGCGGAGGGGAAAATATGATCATAGGGATCGATTGCAGGATCTTCTGTGGTCTGCTGCTGAATCATTGCCAGCATGGCATCAGCATCACTCACAACAAAATGCAGCCCACCGCCACCGCCAATATACGGGCTGAATGGCGATGCTCCCATGGGAATGTCGGCTTTCAGAATTGCAGCAAGACCAAGATTGTGATAAGTGGCCGTGTAATCCTTGATCATCTCGGCTTCAGCAGGGAGAGTCCATCCAAGCTCATCCTCCATATAACTGCGCAAATCATCAATGTTGCCGTTGTACTCAAAGTTATACTCGTCGCTGAGGTAATTGGCAAGATAGTTCTCCATTGATACATCAGATTCCGTACTTGTGTATGTACCGCTGAACTCAATGCCGAGAATCGGCATCAGAGGCAGTGTAAGCTGACCTCCGAATATGGCACCATCTGTGCTGAGCCCGGTGAATGGATCCTCAGCTGTTGTGTATCCCACACGACCGCCTACTCTGGGTCCCGCCATAGCCACTGTGACTATCAGTAAGATTGCAAATACCGTGTTTTTCATCAATTGAAACTCCTTTCTGTTCATCTCCAATTATCCTAAGTACCATGCCGGAGGTCAACTCTCTGTATTGACTTGCATGGATAGAGAGATGATTATCGGAGTAAGGTTAGCTTGGTAATTAGTATTTTCCGGCACGCACACGCAAACCCGAGAGAGGATACTTCAGTATGAGGATTACTTTTCTTTTAACTATGGTTCTTGCAGCGGCTTCATTTGCTCTGCAGGGCAACTTTGACTGGCAGTCACTTGGTGGCCAGCCTGGCGAAGAATGTTCTGTAAATCTTGTTGAATCCGATGCCAGCCATATGGTTATCAACATCACTGTTCCCGGCTTCTGGTTGGGCAGAACTGTTGCAGGTGGCACAACCTGGGACAGTATCAACCTTCCCGGAATTTACTCACAGACAGAGATCGGTCTTCCCGAAGTTCCGAATATCGGTCAGATGTTCGCACTTCCCTTCGGTTCGGAAGCCGTTGTTACAATCGAGAATGTTGAATACACAACATACTCAGGCATCAACCTTGTTCCAGTTCAGACCCCGAGTATCGACATGCCCCACAATCCCTTCCCTTTCCGCCAGAATGATGTGGCATACGGAAAAAACAGTTTCTTCCCCTCCGACTGGGCCGAAGCAGTTAGCCCGGGCACCTGGGGTGGAATCAGCACCGACAAGCTTCTTGCAAATCCCTTCAGATACAATCCTGTAACAGGAGAGCTTCAGGTTGCAAGATCCATGAGTGTAAGAATTGATTTCACAGGAAGCGTTGACGCAATTGCGTTCCCTTCCACTGAAACAATAAGAAGCAGCGCATCAAGAATGCTCATCAACTACAACCTGGTTGACGCCGCCGCATCCACTCCCACCGATGCTGAAGCAGCAGAGTATGTATTTGTTACCACAACAGCCAACCTCGGCGCAATTACACCTCTTGTAGAATTCTACCAGGGCATTGGTTATGAGACTTCTGTTGAGGTTTTTGCCAGCTCTGCAACGCCGGATGAAATCAAAGCTGCAATGACAGACCACTACGACACTGGTGTGACTCGTTTCGCTCTGATCGCCGGCGACTACGCCGCACTTCCCAGTTACACTTACACCGGTATCATCAGTGATTACTGGTACGCTTGCCTTGCAGGTACCGACCTTAATCCTGAAATTGCAGTTGGTCGTCTTACCGGTAACTCAGCTCAGATCACAACTCAGGTCAACAAGATCATCGACGGTTACTACCGGTACGACTTTGCCAAAGGCAAGACCCCGGGTATTATTCCCAGCACCACCGTTCTTGCTGCCCATGCTGAACAGTACCCCGGCAAGTACACACAGTGCTGCAACCAGATAGCTGCTGCAACTTATGCTGTTAACATGAGCTTCTGGAAGGTCTATCCTCCGGAAGGTGGAACAAACTCAATGGTTGAAGGCTGGTTCAACGACGGCGTTGGTTCTGTTGGATACAGGGGACACGGTGATGATGCAATCTGGTCCTGGAGTGCTCCGGGAAGCTGGTCAAAGACCAACATCACAGCCCTTACCAATACTTTCCTGCCTCCGGTCTGGAACATCGCCTGTAACTGCGGCAGATATCAGAATTCAAGCGAATGTCTTGCAGAAAGCTTCGCATGGGACAACAACGGCACCAGCGGCAACCTTTCCGCTACTCAGCCTTCATACACCGACGCCAATCACGACTACATGAAGCGGATCTACCTCGGCCTTTACGACAACGCTAATTACAATGTTGGAGAAACGCTTAACGAAGCTGCTGTGTATATTATCACCAACCACGGTTCCTTGGGTCAAAGCAATGCCAAGATGTACATCTGGTTCGGTGATCCAGCCATGGAGATATTCACCAATGATGTAACCAACCCCGTAAATCTTGATATCGCCTGCAACCCCGGAATGGTCAACCCCGGCTCACAGACAATAACAATGACTGTCACC
Source organism: Candidatus Sabulitectum sp. (assembly GCA_023139045.1). Taxonomy (GTDB): domain Bacteria; phylum Fermentibacterota; class Fermentibacteria; order Fermentibacterales; family JCC-6; genus Sabulitectum. The sequence goes on along the minus strand of JAGLOJ010000033.1, from coordinate 26,377 downwards.
AGCGCTGGTTCACCGGTCAGTGGTGCTACTGTTGCCCTTTCAGACGGTATTGACGGCATTGAAACCATTACCTTCTACGAAACTGCCATAACCAACGGCAGCGGTCAGGCCTCCTTCACTGTCAATGTACCTTCCGGTGCCACAACTCTCTACACAGGAGCAAGGCTTCACAACTACGGTCCCGTTGCTGCTACGATTGAATCCTACCCCACATCCCTGGACGACACATTTGTAGGTCTTGAAACAGCAGTTCTCGGCGTTGCCGTCTCTACCAACCCCATTACAGGCACCGCTGCGCTTAACTTCTCCACACCGGTAACCGGTCATGCCACCGTTCAGGTGTTTGACCTTTCCGGCCGTACTGTAGAAACACTGGTTAACGAAGAAATCGGAGCGGGCAACCACTCCATCAGCTGGACACCCGGCACAATTGCCAGCGGTGTTTACTTCGTACGCCTTACAACCCCCACAGGCACCGTTTCCACACAGGCAATGGTTCTCCGCTAGGGTTAAAAGTTACACAGATACTCATTGGGGGCAGCAATTGCTGCCCCCTTTTTTCTGACTTCACAGGGCGCAAAGAACATTATCATGCTGTGGGGTGTTCTTTAATTTGTGCTGCTGCTTTTACCGTTGCATCTTTCGCTGAACACGGTGATTTTGACTGGCAGTCGCTTGGTGGACAACCCGGAATTCGTCAACCCCGGATCGCAGGCAATCGCACGCGACAAACGGGACTCCTGAAAACATCTTCAGCGGTACCGTTTCAACTCAGGCAATGGTACTTCAGAAGAGATTAATTAACATTGAAAATAAGGACTTGACATCCCGATTTGCAATGTTATTTTTGAAGAATGATAAAAAGAATAAGACTTCTTGAAGAGCTTATACTCAGAATCTCGGAGGGACCTGTTACTGCTCTCCTGGGGCCAAGGCAATGTGGAAAAACTACTCTTGCCCGTTCACTTGTTGAAAATGAACCTGTCCACCGTTTTGATCTTGAGAACCCAAATGATCGTGCTGCCCTTCAAAACCCCATACTGGTACTCCGGGATTTGAAGGGGCTGGTGGTTCTTGATGAAATTCACAGAATGCCTGAGCTCTACGAAACGCTTCGGGTGCTTGTCGATGATCCTTCCTGCACAGTTAAGTTTCTGATTTTGGGAAGTTCTTCTCCGCATATCATCCGACAAGTATCGGAAACTCTGGCTGGAAGGATAAGTTTTATCGATATGGGAGGGTTCAACCTGGAAGAGATCAATGGCTCTTTCTGGAAGAACCTCTGGCTCAGAGGAGGTTTTCCCCGGTCTTTTCTGGCTGGAAATGACAGTGCAAGCCTCCGCTGGAGGGAAGACTTCACAAGAACATTCCTGGAAAGGGATATTCCTCAACTGGGGTTTCGGATTCCGCAGGAAGCAATGAGACGATTCTGGACTATGCTGGCTCACTGCCACGGACAGAAGTGGAACAGTGCGGAATTTGCAAGGTCGCTGGGTACAGGAGAAAAAGCCGCATCTTCCTACCTGGATATTCTATGCGGTACTTTTATGGTCAGAAGGCTTCAACCCTGGCACGTGAACATGAAGAAAAGACAAGTACGTACCCCGAAGGTTTACATAAGAGATTCCGGAATGCTCCATTCTCTTCTCTCAATTAAAACATATATGGAACTGTTCAGTCACATCAAAGTTGGTGCTTCATGGGAAGGGTTTGCACTGGAACAGATCCTTTCCGTTTCGGGAGAGAGGAAAGCATGGTTCTGGGGAACACATTCCGGTGCCGAGGTTGACCTGCTGCTTGATCCTGAAGCAGTGAATGTAGGCTTTGAGTTCAAATTCTCAGAATCTGTACGCACCACCAGATCCATGCGCATGGCTCTTGAGGATCTATCTCTTAACCATCTTTACATTGTCCATCCAGGTGTAAATTCATTCAAAATTGATGAAAGGATTTCCGCTCTTTCCATATCTGATGTAACTGAAACAGTTTCCAGACTGCTCAACCCTTGACCCTCAGTGGGTTACAGTGGCATATTCGCAGGCTGTTTGCCCCTTCTACAGAGTCGGGGACAACGCGACAGAATTAGTTGTCGCCGGCCCGGAAGCAGAACGCGAAAGCGTTGAATCGTTATTTACGATTCTTTAAGAACTGATCTGTCAGTCTCTTTCCGGGTTCGGTGTTTGTTACACACCAACAGGGCCGGAAGGAGGCTTTGTTAATTGCGTAAATACGAGACCGTATTGATCTGGAGTGCCAGTCTTTCTGAAGCTGAGCTTAAGAGCGAGACCAGCAGAGTACAGGAGATCGTTACAAACGGTGAGGGTGAACTCACAGGTTTTGACGACTGGGGTCGCCGTCAGCTGGCGTACCTTATCAACAAAGAGAGCGAAGGTGTCTACCACTTCGTACACTGGAACGGCAGTTCAGAAGTGAAACTTGCCATCGACAAGATGCTCAGGATTAATGACAACTGTCTCCGTCATCTCACCCTCAAGGATGATCGCGATGTTATGGGAAAATCCTATGACGAATCCCCGGCTCCAGCATTTGAAGCAGGAGAATAGCCGTGGACATCCGTATGCCCTCCATCAACAAGGTTCTTCTCTCCGGTAATCTTACCAATGATCCCCGGACCAATATCCTTGAAAACGGCACTCATGTGGCTAACTTCAGCGTGGCCAGCAATCAGCGTTACCGTGGCCGCGATGGTGAATGGCACGAAAAAACCTGTTTTGTTGATGTTGTTACCTGGAGACAGTTGGCAGAGAGAGTTGCCAGCAGACTTCACAAGGGTAGCCCTGTGATGATTGAGGGAGAGCTTCAGTTCACCCAGTGGAACGCCCAGGACGGATCAAAGCGCAGCCGCGTTGAGATTCTTGCCCGAAGTGTACAGATGCTGGAAAAGACCGGAGATTCTGGCTCAAGTCCCTCTCAAAGTGGCGGTTCTGATGAGCCACCCCGCCGGGAGGAACCCCAGGGCCCTGATTACTCCGACGATATTCCCTTTTAAGGGTCAAGGTATCTGATGAGCCCTCAAAGAGATCTGCCCGGATTGAACTATGCTGTTATCACCGGTGTTATCAAGCGCCGGAAAGGTATCAATATGACCCGCTCCGGCGTTCCCGTGTTGCACCTTCTCGTTGAGAATACTGTGGATTCATATCCCGGCAGTTTGGAAACAACTGTAGCAGACATTGAAGTAGATGTCTGGGGGAAGCTTGCAACAGCTCTTGACAGCACTCTTCATGAGGGGGATGCAGTTCTTGTTGAAGGTAGATTGGCACACAGAAAATCGGAAGACAGAGCCGGCGGAGAGCACTACAAAACACTTCTCAGAGCTCGTCGGATAGAACTTATAGTAAAAAAAGAAAGGAAGGCATAAATGCCTATCCGTGGTAAGCGTAAAGGAATGAAGATCACCAGGAAGAAGAAATGCCGATTCTGCATGAATCCTGACATGGAGATCACCTACAAGAACGAAAAAATGGTTCAGCGTTACATAAGTGACAGAGGCAAGATCGTTGCCAAGCGTGTCAGTGGTAACTGCGCCAGACACCAGAGAATGGTAGCCAAGGAACTGAAGATCGCAAGATTCCTCGCCCTGGCTCCTTACCTGAGAGAACATTACAGGTAGATGGAGCTTGAGAACACAGATGCAGACTAAGAGAAAAAGACCAACACAATTGCTGTGGGGAGGGCTGTCTCTGATAATGGGATTGCCATTTCTTGCAGCGGGAGTTTCAGCCGTTCTACTGAATAGCAGACTGAGCAGAGGCCTTCCTGCAACAGCGGCCATTGTCTTTTTGTCCTGGTATCTTTCCGGTTTTCAGGGAGCAGCGGTAACAGCGGTCTGTGCAGCGGTGATTGCCATCTCTGCAAGATCGGGGTACTCGTTGTTAAAAACCCTCTACCTGTGCTCAGGGATAGCTCTTCTCACCGGTGGGCTGCTTTCTCTGGGATTCCCGGGATTCATGAACATCGGAGAGTCCGAGCTCAATCCCCTGAGAGAGGTTTACCTCTCAGCAGGTCTGGAATCGGATACGATCGACAGTGTGTTCTCACTGATTACCTACTACTCACCGGGTATTGGAGCTGCTCACATCGTGCTTGGCTCCATTGTCTCCGTGCTTTTTTTCAAATCCCTCAGTGGTAAGAACATGAGCATGACAATCCAGGGAACAGCAAACTTCAGAATGCATTGGGGTTTTGCATGGTTTCCAATTATCTGCCTGGTCATTCTGGTTTCGGCAGGAACTGCTCCTGTTCCTGACCTTGCGCTGAGAATAGCAAAGAATCTGCTTGTCTTCAGCTCCCTCCCATATGGAATTGAAGGTCTTCAGGTAGCTGTAAAGTGGGCTAAGGGCACGTCGGGAATGGTTTTCGTGCTGATAATGAGTGCGGTATTTGCTCCTCCCTTTGTTCTCAGCGGATTGATTCTGCTGGGAATTCTGGACACCTGGTTCGATTATAGAAAAAAAATAGACATAAGGATCGAAAGGATGAAAAATGAAGGTTCTTCTGATCAAAACAGTTGACTCTCTCGGTAACCCCGGAGAAGTGGTCAACGTTGCTTCCGGTTACGCGAGGAACTACCTGTTGCCTCAAAAACTGGCAGTAGTTGCCACAAAAGGTACCATGAAAATGGCCGTTTCCCTGAAAGCAGCAGCAGTTACCAGAGAAAAAGAGCAGAGCAAGGCTGCTGAAGTTCTCGCAGAGAAGCTTAGAGAAATCACCCTTACATTTACCGCAACAGTTGACGAAAGTGGACAACTCTACGGTGGAATCGGTGAGCGTGAGATCGCTGCTGCACTTCTTGAAAAGAAATTTGAGATAGACAGACAGCAGGTTATTCTTGAAAGTCACATCAAGAAGCTTGGAGAGTACAAAGTTCAGATCAAGATTCTCGGAGAGGTTGTTGAGACCATTACCGTAAAGGTAGAGGCTCAAGCCTAGTGTATCTTCTTGCGGTAGAAACCTCGTGTGATGATTCTGCTGTGGCTGTACTGGATGGGAACGGAAACGCTCTTGCGGAGCTGGTCTCTACACAGATGGTTCATGGTGGACACGGTGGTGTTGTCCCGGAGATAGCCTCACGACTACACATGACAGTTCTGCCGGGACTTATCAGGGAAGTACTGGAGAAATCCGGAACTTCCCTGAATGACATTGATGTGTTTGCAGCGACTGCCGGACCCGGTCTTACAGGCTCTCTACTGGTGGGTCTCTCCTGGACAAAAGCCGCGGCTTTCGCCATGGGAAAACCTTTTCTGGGAATCAACCACCTATCGGCTCATTTGCACATACACCACAGCTCACCGGTGGAATTTCCAGCAGTTGCCCTTCTTGTAAGTGGCGGGCATACCATGATATTCCACATGCCGTCATGGAACGAATGTCGCCTGCTGGGTACAACCAGAGATGATGCCGCCGGAGAAGCCTTTGACAAGACGGCAAAGCTAATGGGTCTGGGATATCCCGGTGGAAGAATTATTGACGAACTTGCCGAAAAAGGTGACCCGCAAGCTATTGCTTTGCCCTCGCCGATTGGCAACAGAAGATTGCCTGAATTCAGCTTCAGCGGCTTGAAGACAGCAGTTAGGCTTATATGGGCAGCCGGAGATGTTTCCCCGGAAGACCTCTCTGCAAGTTTTCGCAAAACCGTTTGCGGCTTGTTGGTTTCCAAAACCATGTATCAAGCGGGAAAACTTGGAGCAAAATCGGTTCTTGTTGCCGGTGGAGTCTCGGCGAACGCCCTGTTGAGAACAGAGTTCCAACTGGAATGTCACAAAAGAAACATGAAGCTCTTCCTGCCTCCAATTGAGCACACTATGGACAATGCGGTGATGGTGGGCAGGGCTGCCCTCTCAGTACTGAAATCAGATCCGGCTGCCCATTCCCCCGCTTCCTGTAACACCTTTGCGCGATGGCACGGAGAAATGCTCTCTCCTCTCTCCTGCTGACACGAGACCCCCATTCAACTATCTTTGTTTTCATGGTGGGGGCTGAAATATGAAAACAGGCACTGACATTGTGGAAAATTCAAGATTCATTCGGGCCGTGACCAGAAACAACGGTAGACTCCGGGAAAGACTGTTTACCCCTGAGGAGCTTGCCCGGAATCCCGGGAATCTGGATCTTGCGGTCATGTTCTCTGCAAAAGAATCTGTAGTAAAAGCCCTGGGAACCGGGTTTGACTCTTCTCTTTCATGGCACGATATTGAAATATGTATTAACGGAAGTGATGTGAAGGCACACCTTTCCGGACGAGCTCTTGAGCTTGCAGGAAACAACAAAGTTCTTATCTCTGCCACCGGGAACCGGAACACATCCTTAACCTTTGCTCTTTTAACCGAAGGGGAATGACATGGCTTTCTGGCTGACACCTTCTGAAATTTCGGAACTGGACAGGAAGACTATCAGCTCCGGTACTCCGGGACTGGTTCTAATGGAAAGGGCGGGGCAGGCTGTTGCCGAGATTGTAAACAGGATGACAAGTCCGGTAGATGGTTCTGTTGTTGTATATGCCGGTCCGGGCAACAATGGCGGAGACGGATTCGTTGCTGCCAGATTCCTTCTTCAGAAGGGCTACAGGGTTATTGTTCGCCCTTCATTTGGTTCTTCCAGCAAAATTTCCGAGGACTGCCGCGTTAATATGGAGAGCTACGTTTTCGCAGGAGGTATAATTTCATATGAGCCCCAAGTTACTGCATCAGTCGCTGTTGATGCTCTTCTCGGTGTGGGCTTTACCGGAAATCTCAGGGGAGGCACTCTTGATCTTGCGGTGGAATGTTCCGGGCTGAATGTACCGGTCATTGCTGTTGATATGCCGACAGGAGTAGACGGTCTCACGGGGCAGTGCGATCGCTCTGCAATAAAGGCAGAGGTTACTGTAACTTTTGCAGCGCCCAAGCTGGGTCTTCTGCTTCCTCCGGGATGCAGCTTGTGCGGGTCTCTTATTCTGGAAGATATTGGTATTCATGTGCCGCAGAACAATATGCGCAGAGTAATGACCAAGCAGTATGCCAGAACGCTCCTGCCGGACAGGCCTGTTGACAGCTACAAGGGAACCTTCGGAAAGGTTCTTGTTCTTGCCGGATCTGAAAGAATGCCGGGAGCACCCCAAATGGCCGCAATGGGTGCTCTGAGGTCGGGATGCGGTCTGGTTGAGATGTGTGTACCGCTACCGGCTTCTCCTGCTATTGCCGGCAGAATTCCCGAAACTCTCTGCACCTATTTCCTTCCTGGAGATGTAACTTCACTACCGGATCCAAATGATTATTCGGTAGTTGTTATTGGACCCGGTATGGGAATGACAGCGAGTACAGAAAGGATACTGAGATATATTCTGGGATCCTGGAAGATTCCTGTTGTTCTTGATGCCGATGCCTTGAATGTCATTGACAGTGCAATTGCAGATATGCTCAGGTCATATCCAGGAGAAGCCGTTATGACACCACATCCCGGGGAATTGAAACGGCTTACCGGTTGCGGGGATGATCTTAATGCAAGGTATGCTGCTGCCGAGAAAACGGCAAAAGCTTTGCGCTGTTCTGTTCTTTTAAAAGGGAAGCCCTCTCTGGTGTTCTCAGAGGATGGCTCCAGAACCACAATTCCCGTCGGCAATCACGGACTTGCCACCGGCGGCTCAGGAGATATTCTTGCTGGAATGGTTGCAGGATTAATGGCACAGGGTAACAACGGGATTGAAGCGCTGAGTCTGGCAGCTTATGTGCATGGTCTTTCTGCAGACATACTTGCTGGAGAAATTTCTGCCAGGTCAATTATTCCCACTGACGTTGCCGGAAGTATAGGCAAAGCAATTGCAATGATCGAAGATGGAAAGTACGATTCTCTGCTTGGTGGGAATCCCTACTGGACTCAGGGCTGATTTTTGTTAAGATTATGTGTTCACGCACTCAATTGATATGTATATTTATCTGGAGGGAGCTGGTGATAAAGTGAAAACCGTCAAAGAGCAGCTTACAAAACTCAGGTTGCTCGTCTCTACGAAATCCGTTACCCGGGCCGGAAGCACCTGGGCTGTTTACAAAACCGACAACGATCCAGAAACCATTTCTGAGAAGCTTGATCTGCTTGGTAAGATTTCTTCCTTAACAGGGAAAGTCAGCGATGTTATTCTTCATTGCCCTGCCGATTTCAGAACCACGGAAGATGCAGTGGAGGTCTCTGAATCTCTGAAAAAGAACAAACTCAATCCCATGACTGTAATGGCGGATCTTCACATTCCAAGAAAACGCAACGTTCTTAACCACAGGCTTATGTATGGCACATTAACCTCACCCTACCCGGAGATTCGGGTCGCATCGATCAATCAGGTACTGTCAGCCATGCAACTAATGCGGGAAATCAATTGCAGACAGCTTGGTCTATGGATCCCTGACGGTATTGACTCCCCCGGAGAGAAGAACTCGGTTGACATGCTTTTTGGAATCCTCAAGGGCCTGAGGCAGATAGGAATGAAGATCCGAAAGAGCGAAAACATGCTTCTTGGTTTCAGACCTTTCAATCCGTCTTTCTGTGCCACGGCTGTTCCCGACTGGGGCACAGCAAGCTGGTTATGCCGGGAAACCGATCAGTCCTGTAAAATACTGCTTGATACTGCTTCCATGCTCCCGGGAGAAAGCCTTGAGTCGGTAACTATTTCTCTGCTGCATCAGAAAATGCTTGGAAGACTCGTTCTGTCGGACAACAAACTGGGAATGGGTGCAATGCCGGCAGGTTCGCTGGATGCCGGTACTCTGTTCCGTCTCTTCCTTAACCTTCTTATGGCAGAGGCTGCAGGGCTGTGTTCTCTGGAAGATACCAGTATTGAGTTGAGAGTTGATTCAAGAGTTGGTTCTACGGAGGAAAATGTTCTCACTGCGATAGAGAATACAGAGTATGCTCTGGCAAGAGCCTCTCTTGTAAATCTTGATGAATTGAAGGCAGCACAATCCAAGCCGGATGTCACTGCAGCCAACAGGATTCTGCGGGATGCTTTTGTAACAGATGTAAGACCTGTAGTTGCTTCCTGGAGAAAAGACAATAAGCTTCCGGAAGACCCGATTGCTGAACTGTAGAGACCAATTCTGATCTGCATCCATTTATTACAGGTACAGGGCGGCTTCTGCCGCCCTGTCTTTCTGGTAGGAAAAATGCGTTTGAATCAGCACCAGAACAGCTGTTCACCTGACATTCTCCCATCCACAGGGGTTGCCCTCCCATAAGGCAAGATCATCCAATTGAGAGGAGAAACAGGCAACAGTATTTGCTTCATGGATTACATCTTGTGCAGTAGTTGCAGATCCCCTGCGTAGAGCCGTCACCCCACCTGTACCATGCATCCTCTATTTCCGATGCAAGGAATTCAGGATCAAGCTCCAGAAAACCGCAGTGCCCAACCAGGCTTACCACTGACGGGAATCCCCCGAGCTTCCCGGCCAGCTCAGCCATCTCTGAGTATCCTGAAGCATTCATGGAGACACAATACAGGGATATCTGTGTGCAGCCCCCTGTTTCCAGAACTTCAAGAGACTGGACGATTTCAATTGCCATTGCCTTGTTTGCAATAGAATCACCGGACATTATTAGGAGAAATCCGAAGTCTGCAGGACCGGCAACAGCATCAAGCTCAGCAAAATCTTCAATGGGAACAAAACTGGTTGTTGACAGTAATATCAATAAAGCTGGAAACAAGAGAGCCTCCTCAAGGAATTGGCGGTGATTGTAGTATAATACGAAACTATGTGTATTTTTGTATTACTGATGATTCAGAGTTCTATTCCTCAATATGAGGTTACGGTTGACCCGGTTTTTCTGGAACAGCTTTATGCTGATCCGATGACTGAACTCGAAGTTCCTGCTGAAATATCCTTTAACGGAGAATCAGGAGATTGTACACTGTCTTTCCGGGGGGGTACAAGCCTCTGGTGTGTAAAAAAAAGCTGGCACATAGAGGTCGACGATCCCTATCTATTCCCCTGCGGGGGCCACATCCTTTTAAATGCCCAGTTCCGTGACGCTTCTCTGATGAGAAACACACTGGGGCTCTACATCACCAGAAAACTGGGATTTCCTGCGCCTGAAACAGAATTTGTAACCTTCTCCATCAACAACGAAAACATGGGAGTTTACGAGAGGGTGGAAAGAGTCGACAGACTTTTCTACGAAAGAAACGGACTCGCATTTGGGCCTCTGTTCAAGAATGTTGACACCATGGGACGTCTTTCTCACCACCTCTCCGATACTACAGGATTAGCGGGATATGAGCCAAAAATTGATAGTTCTCCCTATGGTACTCAACTTCTCGGGCTTATAGAAGCCTGCTTCAGAGAGGATGTTTCATCTCTGGGAGTGAGCGAAGTTCTTGCTGCCTTTGCCGTACATGTCGCCATTGGTGACAATGACGGTATCATAAAGAACTTCTACCTTCACAGAAGTGATGATGTCTGGCATTACTACCCATGGGACAGAGATGCAACATTTGGAAACTCATGGAATGGAGTATACGACAGCAACTGGGTAACAAGACCACACCTGGGCGAAATCGGTTATTTCGGCGCAACCAGAGGGATTCTTTCCGAATCTGAAAACATGGAGGAGTTCAACTGTCTTCTCGCGCAGAGCAGAGAGATTCTTATGAATGACCTTCCTCAAATGATAGACTCTATTCGGCTTCTGATACGGAATGAACTGGCCTCCGATCCCTATTATGAATACAGTGTTTCTCAGTTTGATTCTCTCTGTAATGTGATGATCAATGACATCGGAGCAAGAGCAGATTTCCTTTCAGATCTGTCTCTCGCGGATGAAATCCCGAAGATTGAGGAAATTTCTGTTTCTTCCTGTCTGGACATGGAGTCCTCTGTTCAAGTTGAATTGACTCTGGATGGAGGAAATCCCAGCACAGTGGTATGTCTTGTCTCTTTTGATGGACAGCAGGAACAGTGGCTCTGCATGCAACCCGATAAATATGATGGTGATGATGAATGGGAAATTGATATTCCGGTTCCTTCAGGAACTTACAGTATTCACCTGGCTTTTGGTCCCTTTGGGCCCACTAATACTCTTCCTGTTTTTTACCCCTCCTGGTCTATGCGAGCATATCATCAGCGACCTGATCCCACTCCTTCAGCCCGTGTGGCCCTGGCTGATCTTTCTCCGAACCTTCTCTCTCCGGGAACCCCAGTGTGGTGCGGTGAGAATCTCTGGGTTCTTCCCGTAACAAACAATGCTTCCGGACCACAGGATCTTTCTCTTTGCAGATTTTCTCTGGGCGAACCCGCCGGTAATGTTTTTCTTGCGGAATCCATACTGGTTGCTCCCGGTGAAACCTTTTACCTTTCAAACTCCTCAAAGAGTGCAGAAGTTCTTTACGGGGGATTCAACATTTACGGAGACGCGGGTACAGCTTATCCTGCAGGAACAACTCTTGAGCTTTTCGACCCGTCATGGAACACCATGTACACATGGCAGATCAGCACCGGTGATTCTCTCTCCGGGAGTCCAGGCATCGTTATTCCAGGCGAAATCAGCGCAGGAGAGAGTAATGACTGGATTGAGCTGTACAACCACTCGGAAAGCAGAATAGATGTTTCTCACTGGTATTTTATGGATTCAGAGAAAAATGTTTCTCTGATTCCTGAGGGCACAACCATTTCTCCAGGTGGACTGCTGCTGGCAGCAGCAGATCCCGGTTCATTCGAGCTTTGCAGTTGCGAAGTAATCCCCCTTAATTTCGGCCTGAAAGCCGAACAGGATTCTCTCTCCATGTATTCCAGATTCGGAGACAGGATGTTCTGTCTTTCATGGAGTGATATGTGGCCAATTGAGGAAACCGGTATTATGTACCTGAAAGCACCTCAAGCACCGATTACTTCTCCCGGGAGCTGGGAAGTCTCGATACCCCCGGGTTCTCCGGGAGAGCACAACCCGGCCTGGTCGGAAAGCGCTGATTACACCAGAGTATTCCTGATTTCAAGTAATCCCGGTGATGGGTCTTTCAGTTTCCTCTATGAAACCTCTTCCGCTGCAATCGAAGCAATTCTCTACGATCTCGCGGGAAGGATAATTGCCAAAATTGATCTCCCCGGCAGCTTTGAGGGAAGTGTTGCAGCTGATTTCAGCGGTACTCTACCCAATGGTGTCTATATTCTTTATCTAAGGTCTTCCGCAGGATCAGCATCTACCCGTTTGACTGTTCTGAATTAAAGGAGTTGGTAATGTTCTATAGGGTTCTCATTGTTGTTCTTCTTGTGGCTCAAGGTGCCGTTGCAGACATTGATGTTGAGAACAGTCTGTCTGAAAAGTTCGAAATCAGTGGATACATTGATGGAGGATTCACGGAATGGGGCTGGTACAATGCGATCCCCTCCAGAGAATTTTCTATTCGCCGGTCCGGTTTTGAACTCAATGCCGAATTTGTGGAGACTCTGAAAGCGGAGTTAAAGATTGAGATTCGCCCCGATGATATTTTTCTTAAAGATGCCGTTATCCGCTGGGATCCTGCATCATGGTCAAGGACCAGAGTAGGTCAGTTCAAGAGAGAAACCCTTCTCGGTGGTACTATAAGCTCATGGGATCTCAACATGTTTGACAGACCGCTGGTTTATGATCTTTGTGAAAATCTTACCTATGCCGGTCGCGACATTGGTTTTGATCTTCGAGTGGATCTTCCCCGCTTCAGCGGAATTGAGCTGCGGGGAACAGCAGGAGTGTTCAACGGTGATGAGCGTGCAGAGGAAAGAGTAGATAATGAACTGCTCTATACTTTCAGGGGAGAAATCAAGATTCCATCCATTGATCTCATTCTGGGTGCTTCCGCAGCCTCTCACAGACAGGGAGCAGAGAGTTCCGACCCATCCGGATACGCTGTAAGCGCCAGACAGAATGCATTTTCCGCAGACATTTCCCTCGATTATGAAATTTCCAACTGGTACGATATCTCCCTGGCAGCCGAGATGAGCACAGGAGACAACTGGTCTTGTGTTGATGTCATCGCCGGGGAAGAAGCTCCAGGGTTTGCAGGTTTCTGGGGAGCATTAACTGCCTTCTATCACCCCTGGAATGTTAAGGGAATTAAAACGATCTCTCTCACAATAAGCTATGACAAGCTAACTGAAAATACTGATCTGGACAGTGAGCACAGCCGAATGTCAGTCATGGGAGCTGTTTGCCCGTCCGATAACGTCAGATTGAGATTCGGTGGAGTGCGGAACAGAATCTCCGAAGATCAAATCGATGACAAATTCACTGATTTCATTGCAGAGGTTGGGCTTCGATTCTGATGGAGCGTCTTCCTGAGAATCTTCATTTCTACAGGTATGAGTTCAAATACATTCTGGGAAGCGATCGTCTTGCCAGGGTCACAGAGGTACTCGACAACCATTTATCGAGAGACAGGCATTGCAGTGAAAACGGGGATTATCCCATAAGAAGTGTTTACTTTGACTCACCTGATATGCGATGGTTCCACGAGAAGCGAAATGGCCTTGAAAAGAGATTCAAGTATCGCCTGCGCACCTATTCTCACCTAGATGCCGGATTTTCCTCTCCCCTTTACCTTGAGCTGAAAGGCAGGGACGGAAGTCTGGTAATCAAGCACAGAGTAAGGCTGCCGATTGAGGAATTCACAGGAGGAATCGGAGGAGGAGCAAACTGGCTGCGCGAACTTCTTTTCGAAACCTCACCGGGCAACAATGTAGCCGAAAGGTTTATAGCTCAATCTTTCAGATACCGGCTTGCCCCCAGTGTTATAACCGATTACAACCGGGCTGCCTGGGAGGATCACACCAATCCTGATTTCAGGGCAACAATTGACACTGCATCCACTGCATGGCGCACCTCCTGGGAAGGGTTGCCCGAGGGAATTCCTGCGCAGATAATACCCAGTGGCGGTATTGTAGAGATAAAGTTCAGATACAGAATTCCGTTCTGGTTCCAGCGACTTATCAGGGAAATGGAACTGACCAGAATTTCCTGTTCAAAGTTTCAAAGGGCTGTTGAGGCTGTTTATCTGGATCATGATGGAACGCGACTTAATCGCCTGATCGAGAGGAGAATTGCTTGTCTGCACTGACACTATGGTTTAATACTACCAGTGAGGTTCTTGGCTACAGTCCGGGAGATCTGCTTATTAATCTTTTTCTTGCCCTTGCCTCCGGGCTTATTATTGGAATCGTCTACAAGGCTACACACCGCGGCCTTACATATTCGCAGAATTTCGTGGTCACTCTGGTTCTTATGTGTATCACTGTCAGTGCTGTTATGATGGTCATCGGCAGCAATCTTGCCAGAGCCTTTGCCCTGGTGGGTGCTCTGACCATCGTCAGATTCAGAACAGTAATTAAGGATACGCGTGATACCGCTTTTGTTTTCTTTGCTCTCACGGAGGGCATAGCCTCTGGAACAGGCAACTATTTGTTATCAGCCATATCAACAGCTTTTATCAGTGCTGTCGCCCTCATTCTCTTCAAAACAAATTTCGGTTCCTATATGAGAAGCGAATATGTAATAAGATTCCGGTTTGACCGCGATTCCGGTATAGAAGCAGTGTATGCGAAGCTGATCGGTGAAAAAACATCCAGGTCAGCATTGATACACATCGAGCCCTCGGACAATGGTCGTTATCTTACCCTCTCTTACGATATTACTCTGAAAAGGGGGGTAACTGCTGCCAGTCTGGTCTCCGCCATAGAAAAAACAGCCGGTCTGGACAGGGTCAGTCTTGTAAGCTCAATGGAAGACAGCGAATTCTAACAACCTTCGCTTCAGGGGGAGAGGCATGTCAGTTTTTAAGCATCATTCTTCTTCTCGGTCAGCAGGGAACTCTGGATACATACAGACTTGATATGGATCCGATTCTGCTTGACAGTCTTTATTCCAACCCCTATGCTGACTATCAATTCCCCGCCTTCGTTGAAACCGGGTACGGAGCCTGCAGCTGCATCGCGGGGTTCAGGGGCAACACTTCACTGGGTTATCCGAAGAAAAGCTGGAAGATTGAACTTTCGGACCATTCAATTCTTAACGCCTCTCTTATTCTGCTTGACGCGCAGTACAGCGATTTTACCATGATGAGGAATGCTCTTGGTCTTTATCTGACAAGACGTCTGGGGCATCCCGCATCACAGACACAGCATGTGGAACTGTATATCAACGATGAGTATTATGGTGTTTATACCTGCCCGGATTACTGACTGAACCAGTGGAAGCAAAGAATGACTTAACTGAGGAAATACCCATGGGTCATGGGGAAACTGTGCTGTTGGTGGAAGACGAGAAGGCAGTTCTGGAAACTACTCATGCTATGCTTGAGGGACTGGATTACAAGGTAATTACTTCCTGCCTGCCTGGTGAGGCTCTGCATCTTGTTCAGGAGTTCAGTGGGGAAATCCACTTATTGCTGACAGATATGGTAATGCCGGAAATGAACGGTCGAGAACTGGCGGAACAAATAACAATGATCAGGCCACGGATGAACTATTTGTTCATGTCCGGATACACTGCAGATGTTATCACAACCTCTGATTTATCGAAGAGAGGGATACCGTTTATCCAGAAGCCATTTTCCATGCTGGATCTTGCGACTAAGATCACTGAGGCACTGGATCTGTGACGAGGGGCACCTGACCGGTGCAGACGCTTCCCGGGGGCGAAATCTACCGGATTTCCGCCATCGTGTTGTGTATGTGATGCGAATGAAAGACCGCAACACAGGTTGATGTGTTACACAGTTTATCAAGAAAAAGGAGCCCGGCAGCTGCCGGGCTCCTTGTCTTCCGTTTGTTTCAGCTAAATGCTGAGAACAGTGAACTCTATCCTGCGGTTCCTGGCCTTGTTGGGCGCGGAGTTATTTGGAACTACAGGGTTGGCCTCGCCATAACCGATAGTTGTCAGCCTGTTACCGGCGATACCTTTGCTTACCAGATACTGGTGGACAGACTGGGCGCGGTTCTCGCTGAGAGTCTGATTTGAATTTTCTCCGCCATCGCTGTCAGTGTGTCCGGCGATCTGCATTCTCGCAGTTGGGTTGTCTCTGAGAAGAATGGCGACACTGTCCAGTATGGGGTAGCTTTCGGGCTTGAGATTAGCACTTCCAGAGGCGAAGTATATATTGTCAAAGCTCATAACTTCACCTGCACGGAGTGCAGAGCGAAGGGTAAACGATAAGCTGACAGTCTCGTTGGCGATAATGGTAGTAGTCTGATTGTCTGAAATGTAACCCTCTATCTGTACCGCTACTGGCCAGGTGCCAGTTTCAACCTGAGCAGAATAGACACCCACAGTACTTGTTGTTACTGTTATTGGGTTTGTGCTGCCAATAATTATGGTTGCATTGGCAATGGGTCTGCCTTCGCCGTCTCTGACGGAGCCAGTGATCGTTCCAAGGTTGGGAACCAGAGCGAAGTCAAGAGAAATGGACTGGTTGCGGCCGAGGGCCACAACTGCACTTGCATCGCGGTATCCCGGAGCAACTACTGTAACTGGGATCTCGCCTGCAGGTATCAGGTGAGTGTAGAAACCGCTGACCTCGTCACTTGTTACATTGGCAACAGGAACGCCGGGGAATGTGATCGTAGAGAACACAGCTTCTCCCGTAAGAGAATCGGTGATAATTCCGCTGAGAGTAGCCAGGTTGGATTGCTCTCTTTCGCCCGCCATGTCAGAGGAGAATCCGATACCAAGCCCGACCCCCCAGTCGAAAACTCCACCAATTGGGAGGGGAGCTCTTTCTGCACGCTCAGCTTCTGTAACAACCTCTTCTGTCTGATACAGGCCGTGCCCCAGATCGTAATACTGAGGATCGAATTTGCTGGTACTCAGATCGAAAGTGACATCAATGAAGGTGCCCGAGCTGTTTTTGAATCTGATTCCCGGAGTAAAGTAAGACACACTGGTATTGTCCCGGTCAAGAAGCTTCTGATTTGAATACTCAAGAAAAATGTCTGCATAAGGGGTTGGAACCTCTATGCCGAAGCCGAAATTGAACACGCCGTCTGTGATCTCAAGGGCGATCTGTGTGGAGTCGGAGAAAGTCCAGCCTACGGTGTCCGGTGCGACCCTGAAGTCTGTGAAGTGGTAATTCTGTTTGTATTTCGCATAACCGAAGTTGAGATGAATTTTAGCCGGAGCCATCGGTAGCCAGCGACCAAAATCGCCGGTAATAATGAAATTCATTGAGTAGTTGCTGTTTCCGGTTGTCGTGAATGGTTTGCGAACAGTACTGATTATCTGGCCGGTGTGCCACATGCCATCGGGACCATCAATGTTGCGAAGAAAAATAGTGTCTGCCGGTGCGAACCCAAGACGGAAATCGCCACCGAGCCAGATAATATCCTCAACAGTTGGAATCGGGTTATAGCCACCATGAAGAATAAAGTTCATGCTCTCAAACCCCTGTATTTCCTCCCAGTGTCCGGTAGAGCGCTCTTCGTAAAAGCCTCTTTCAAGCGAAGTACCGGAATAGGTGGCGACTGCAGCCAGATCAACATAGTCCCATACACCGTAAGCAAGACTCAGTACGCCCTGCCCGGTTTGTTCTGTCTGTATCATCTCCGGAAAGAGAAGAGTCTGAGGCAGATAGTGACTGTGATAGATGAAGTTTGTGTATTCATTGGCCGCTGTCCAATAAGATACACCCAGTTTGAAGGCCATCTCATTGAAGCCCAGAGGTATTGCACTGTTAACTCTGTGAAGCCCCGGAACGCCCCAGATTGATGGAGCAGAGAAGGAAACGGAAACCAGGATGGCAAGAAATACCGGAATAGCCCTTTTCAATTGAACCCCTCCTTTTTTGAAAAGAATGCACACTTGTCATTTCATGAAGCATGCCAATATTCTGCATTGCAGTCAACCGACAGAATTCTTCCGCTTGACCCGTGGGAGTAACCGTTCTATAAAAACAGTAATTATGAATAATGCAGAGGGTTATATTAGCGTGTGCATAAGGGTCACTGGAAGAGTTCAGGGTGTTGGCTTCAGGTACTGGACCCTGAGGCATGCTCAGAATCTCGGCGTTGGCGGCAGAGTGTCCAACGTGTCTGACGGTTCAGTTGAAGCGGTTTTCTGCGGTGAAATCAATGCAGTTGAGGAAATGATTCAGCTTTGCAGCAAAGGGCCTGCCTGTTGTTGTGTTGAAAGTTTAGAAATTACAAGTAGAGGGCCCATTGCGGTATGTCCGGAGAGTTTCAGGATTCTCCGGTGAACCAGAGAGGAAATGATTGATGAGAACAACCCTGTTTTTGCTTGTATTACTGGTGGCGTTTGCCCTGGCATGGGACCCCCTTTCCTATGGTTATCTCAGCGATGTTCTTCCAGTAACAGGGACATCAAGCGATTTTGGTTTCGGATATTTCGGATTCAGCCAGTACTGGGAGACTGATACACTTGGTTTCGACAGTCTGTACGATTACCGCGAAGGATTTGGAGTGTTGAGATTTCAGTGGGCCGGCAGGTATGGCCTTACTTCCAGTCACACTATCGGCCTGATCATCCCCGGCTTTCTGCAAATCATCGGTCCGGGAGATACGACTGGCGTGGGAATTGCCGATCCGTGGATATGCCTTGACAGCTGGATGAGCAGGGATCCTCATTTCCTCCTGAGAGGAGCCCTCCGTCCTACTCTGAAGGGTACTCTTGATACTGGAGACTACACTGAAAGCGACAGACATGTTGCTGCTGAAGTATCAGCAACATTCCTGGTTCCCATTTCCGGAACACTCTCCGGTCCCCGATTGCAGCTTTCCGGCGGATTGCGTCACTACTTTACAGCCTGGGATCAGATTCCGGGAGCTCCCGGTGATTCTGCAGAGACTTCTCCCGGTACCGAATTTCGCGGAGAAGCCAGACTGATACTTCCAGTGAATCGCGAGTTGAACTTTCACGCCGGGCTTGAGATGGCTACCAGTGGAGAAACAGAAGTCGACTCCCGGGATATCTCCGGCAGTGAGGTTTCTTATGTAGACTTGCGTACAGGTATCGAGCTGAACAACAACCAGCTGGAGCTTGACATAGACGTTTATTACCGTCTCGGCGGGCAGAATGTCAGCAAGGAATGGGGAATTTTCGTCAGCGGCATTGGCTTTGATATGGGGGATCTTTTCAGTGTGGGAACTGGTGGCAGAACATCTTCCACCGATACCGGGTCAGGCGATTCAGCTTCTGGAAGAAGAGCCGAATGAGAAGGATTTTCCTCTTTTTCTCTATTTCAGTATTTGCAGTTGTTTTTGCGCTGATTGCAAGACCTCACAGCCTTGGGATGAAACTTGCACACAGTGCAGAAGTCTATTCTCAGGCGCTGAGCGCAGGGCATGCAGAGGAAGCCATGTCTATGATGTCTCCGGAAACCGCTGAAGGTTTGTCACAGGAGTTCCTCAGAAGACTGGAGGGAACAGTTGCTTCCACTGATTTCAGGTATGATGGTTCAGATGTCGTGGGGCTCCGAATGGTTGGTTCTGTCGGAGATGCCGGTAGCAGAGTGATCTGGTTCTCCACTGAAAACGGTATCCGGGTAACACACGATACCGCTCTTGATAATATTCTTGGTTCTGCGGTCATGCTCTGTCGTGAGAATGCCATGGTCGATCCTGACGGGTGCTGCCCTGTATCGGGAAGATCCTACGAGTATGATCGGGAGATCCATGTTGTGGTCTGCCCTGAAGGTCATCTCGGCGATGGAGTAATAATCAGTTCAGATGCCTGCTCTTTAAGAAGAGATTCTGTGGTGGTTGAACTTACTGGATATCTTGAGGCGGGATACCAGTTTCCGGAAACTCTTGAGGAAATGTTTACCCTTAGCGGTGAAGAATATGGAAGAAGGGGTGGCTACCGATGTCCCGACAATGGTTACAAGTATTACGAACTACTGAATGGAGCAATCTATTGCCCGTTCCACGAAGAATCTTCCGAAGCAGTGGTGGTGCAGTGAACACATACCCAAGTCTGATCCAGGATCAGAAGACATTCAACAATCTGATTCAAGACCTTCGCAAAACGCCGGTAGTGGCTCTTGACACTGAATTTCACTGCGAAAAACGATACTGGCCTGATCTTTTTCTGATACAGTTTGCGGCAGAAGGTATTGGTCCAGTGGCAGTTGATCCCTTGGCGCTGGAAGATCTTACACCTCTTGCGGGGCTTTTTGCCGATGAAGATGTTGTGAAAGTCCTCCACAGCGCCCGGAATGATCTGGCAATTCTCTTTAATGATATTCCGGAGTTCAGTGTTAAGAATCTTTTTGATTCCCAGGTAGCTGCAGCCTTTCTTGGATATGGCGAACAGATCAGCCTTGTTAATCTGGTTCATTCTGTGTGCAAGGTGAAATCCAGGAAGAAGTATTCCATGAGTGACTGGTCTGCCCGGCCCCTGGCAGAAGGTCAGCTTGAGTACGCACTGGATGACGTAAGATATCTGGTAAAGGTGTACGATGTTCTGGCTGCGGACCTGAAGAAAAAGGGAAGAACACACTGGTTCCAGGGTGAATCTGAATCACTTCTTGACCCTTCAACATATGCCATTTCCAGAGAACGTCTTTTCAGCAAGGCAAGATCTGCCGGTAAGGTAAAGAAAGCTAATTTCCCCTTGCTGTGGAGACTTCTTAACTGGCGGGAGGACACAGCCATAGAGATGAATCGTCCAAGATTCTATGTGGGCAGAGATCATCTGCTTTGTCGTCTGGCTGTGCTGGCGCCCAAGCAGGCTGAGACTATACGCAGCCTTCGAGGACTTCCAGGCGGGTTTGTTGATAAGTACGGGGAGGCTGTGGTAGCTGTAACAGCTGGATGTATGGAAGATCCGCCAAAGGATGTGCCCAGGCTTATACTGCCCAGGCATGATTGGGGATATGCTGCAAGGAAAGACATACTCCGCATTTTTCTTAAGATGAAATCCAAGTCTTTTGACCTTTCTCCAGCTCTTCTTCTGCCCAGAGAAAGTTTTGAGTCAATCCTTGAGAATCCCCCGAAAAATCTGGATCAATTCATGACCAGAGAAGATCTTACAGGGTGGCGCAAAGAGGCGTTGGGACCGGAGCTGGTAGACCTGCTCACAGGCAAGCTGGCCTTGACGCTGAAAAAGGGTAACTCGCTGAAGTTCATCAAAGTAAAATGAGAGAAGACATCACTCCCCGAAAACTGCTGGAGATCATGTCTCAGAGCATCGGGGAGGCTGGTCTTCCTTCCCCTCTTGTTGCCGGGGTTGATCCCTTCTTTATTCTGGTCGGAACTGTTATCAGCCTTCGAACCCGTGATGCTGTTACTGAAGTTGTGACCAGGCGGGTTCTTGCATCTGCTCCCTCTCCTGTGGAGTTGGCCGCAATATCCGTGGAGGATCTGGCAGCCCTTCTGCATCCCGCCGGGTTTTTTAACAGAAAAGCTGTTCAACTGAAGAAGACAGCGGAGATTCTTCTTCGTGAATACGATGGAAAGATTCCCCGTGAACGCAAGGCACTGGAAGCATTGCCCGGTGTGGGGGGCAAGACTGCTGCATACGTCCTCTCAATGGCTTTTGGAATTCCAGCAATTTGTGTTGATGTTCATGTACACCGTATCAGCAACAGGATGGGTATCGTTAGAACAGCTTCTCCCGAAGAAACGGAAAAAGCCCTGATGGTGTATTTTCCTGAAGAACTGTGGATTCCCCTCAACCATCTGTTTGTGAGATTCGGACAGAGGATCTGCCTTCCCCGTAACCCAAGGTGCACCGGGTGCATTTTCAATGGTTGGTGCGAGTATGCGTAAGTTGATTGATGTGACTATGCCTCTTTACAACGGAATATCTGTGTGGCCGGGAGACACGCCCTTTGAACGAACAACAACACAGAACGGTGATTTTTCATCATCGAAGGTGACTATGTCCCTGCACACAGGCACTCACATGGATGCACCCAGGCACCGATTCAAAGATGGGAAAACCATTGATGAGATATTTCCTTTCATTGTTTCCGCACTGGTGAAAACATCGGGGGATCCCGCAGGTAAAGCAGTTCTGCTTGATAAACCTCTTACTTCTCATGAGGCTGAAGAACTTGTAGAGAGTGGTGTGGTACTCATCGGAACATCTTCCAACTCGATCGACCACGGCGAGTTGATGGATGCCCATGCAATAATACTCGGTGCCGGTATTCCGATAATCGAGAATCTTGTACTTGCTGCTGTAGCGCCGGGAGAGTACATTGTGATGGCGTTTCCTCTGAAATTCACAGGGGCAGACGGGTCACCGGTGCGAGTGGTACTGGCCGAGAAAGCCGAAGATATTTTCTCATTCAAGCGGGGGAGCAATAATGACTGAAGAGAAGAAAAAGGTGCATCACCAGTTTGCCGTTGATTGCTTTAACTCAACCTGGGATCTTCTTGACAAAAAGGATCGCACACAGAGCGAAAACATGAAGATGATACACACCGCCCATGCCTCCCGTTTTCACTGGGGTGAAATTGGAACACCGTTGCAATTTCAGCGCGGCGAGTGGCAGATATCCAGAGTGTATGCAGTACTCGGGTTGGGAGAATCAGCTCTTTTTCATGCAAAGAACTGCCATGATATCTGCACAGAAAACAGCATAGGTGATTTTGACATGGCCTTTGCCTGTGAAGCCGTAGCCAGAGCACACCATGTTCTTGGAAACAGCGGCAAAAGAGACATCTTCATCAGGATGGCCACGGTGGCTTCTGAAAGTATTAAGAATCCAGGCGACAAAGAATACTTCCTGGGTGAGTTGAATTCAGTTAACTGATTCCGCCAATAACTGTTCAAAGAATTCTCTGCCCGTGTAATTGCACGAACAACCGGAGATTGCCTCCACCCAGGAGCACCTTCCGGCACTGTTCAAAACAGCCTTCAGATAGCTCAGTCGATCATCAATCGCACGGATGATTTCTTCCTCCCCGGAGAGCTCCGGTCCATGTGACAGAATTATTCGAACCCGCTTCATTCTTTTTAGCATCTCCAGCGAGGAAATGTGATTGGCAAGCTCATGGTATTCAACCCATGGCAGAATTGCATTACCGTCATAGCGACTCATGAGGTTATCACCGGCATGGAGGTATTTACCGTTGATATCGATGAGTATACTGCACGCCGAATGGCCTGGTGCAGGGGTAAAAGAAAGGGTGAATTCACCGAACTGGAAACCTTCTGAAAAGGATACCGGTGTAACTCTCTGCGGTATGTCTTTCGTGAGTGTTTTCTTGTACTCCGGGCTGCCCAGCACGGTAATCTCCGGATCAAGAGCGATAAGTCCCGCCACATGGTCGGGATGAAAATGCGTTACAAGAACATGAGTGAGTCTGAGACCTTTTGATGTCAGATCTTTCTTCACCTGCTTTGCCTGGCTGCGGAAAGCCGTATCAATAAGCATGACATCTTTTCCGTTCAGCATGGCATACAGATTGAATCCGTAAAGGAACCCCTCTTCCTCCGAAAATCTGTAGTTAAGCAAACATTTTTCCATGCGGTCAACATTCATGGATGTCCTCCTTTTCTCATCGGGAACATAACACCCCGCCCGGTGTATATTTTAGAAAATTACTACTGGATTGGTAAGAATAACGAAGCAAAAGAAAAAAATGATTCTTCTTCTGCTCATCATCACAGGCGCGGGACCCGGTGTAATGTGGCTGGACGCTCTCTCGGAAGCCTTCTGGGCTGATGAATATGCTCTGGGTCTCCGGTTCTGGCCGCTTCTTCACGGTCTGCTGGAAAAAACCGGCCTCACGGGAGCAGCGGCTCCGGATCAGATAAACATCACAGTGGCAGTGGTGGTGGGTTTCATTGCTCTTCTGGGAATCTGTGTGGATGATGGTGTTCTCATGGCATCAAATATCACAAGAATGGTAAAAAAGGAAAAACCTGCAACGGTCAGCCAGGTGAGATCTCTTGTTGTGAAAGCCGGAATCAATGCGCATAAGATCTGCAGTAATGACCACCGTAACCACCATCACTGCTCTTATCCCGGTGCTTCTTGCATCAGGCAGAGGAAGCACCCTTGCAAGACCTATGGCCATTCCGGTGTTCGGAGGAATGATCCTTGAATTCCTGAGCATGCTCATCGTGCCGGTGGTGTACAGCTGGTGGCTTGAACGGAAACTTCAGCACCAGGAGCATGACTGAGGAACAGTATCTGCCAGCGCAGGATCTCAACAAGGTTTTGACTACGGTATAAAAGCCTCACAGTCGGCTGCAATCCTTGCAGTTTACTGCTAAATAGTGGTACTGTCTCCTCAAACTTCCAGGAATTCCAACCCGACCCTGGAGCCTTTCTGAACCATGCTCAGGCAGGGACGCGCTTAGAAAAAGGCTCTGCTGCTTTCTGCTCTCAAGGCCCATTGCAGGTTATACTCATAGTATATTCACACCCTTAAATTAAATACAGTATTTCAGCACAGCTTACAGAAGGAGAGTTCAGACATGGGTGACGGAAGTGGAAAATTGAAAAAGTACATTATTACAGGACTCATACTGCTTATCATTATGGCTGTTTTCGGATTTAAGTTCCGGGGGCTGATCAGGCTTAAAATGCTGAGTGTTCTCCATTCCTTTGACGACCTGCCCGAAACTGTTGAGGAAAACACCTTACCTCCCGGACTCTGGTGGCCTGCCAGAACACCTGATCGAGTGGAAGTTGACGATAGTGACCTTACTGATAGTGAGAGGGAGCAAATTGAGCTTCTCCGGTCACTTGGCTACCTCTCCGGTTACGAAGAAGCTCCAGTGGAAATGGGAGTTACCGTTCTTGACACAACCAGGGCATGCCCTGGCTACAACGTAATCATATCAGGTCACGGTCCGGGTGTTTCTCTCATAGATATGAATGGAGAGATTGTTCACAGCTGGTTTAACAGCGAAGTTTCCCTGTATGGACTCTGGCCGGATGCCCAGGATCAAGAACTGAACCTGGATTTATGGAGAAGAACATACCTTGCTGATAACGGTGATCTGACCGTAATGGTGGAAGCCGGCGGAGTCATCAAAGTTGACAAAGACTCCAATCTGCTCTGGGCGAGCGAATACAACGGCGCACACCACGATGTGGATGTAGATGAGAACGGTAATGTGTATACAATTGGAAGAGACATACACATAAATGACAGATATTTTCCTGATAAATATATTGTCGAAGACTATATCTGCATTCTGGACTCTTTGGGGAACAGAATCCGCTGGATCTCCACTTTAGATGTGCTGGCAAATTCCAGTTACGCCCCGGTTCTCCGCAGAATGCCTGATGCGGGAGATGTGCTTCACTGTAATACTATCGAGTACATTAGACCGGAAATGCTTCCAGAAGATTATGATGGACCTTTGCGCCCGGGAACTGTACTTCTTTCTCACAGGGCTATTGATTTGGTTTGTGCGGTTGATCTTGAAGAAGAAACAGTGTACTGGGCTGATTCTGATCTCTGGCGAATGCAGCATCAGCCAACAGTTCTTGCAGACGGAAGAATGCTTGTATTTGACAATCAGGGGCTTGGGGAAATATCAACAATTCTTGAGTTTGATCCGGCAACTGGAGAAGTTGTATGGTTCTATAGAGGCAACGAGGAACATCCGTTCTACTCTGTGGGCTCCGGTTCATGTCAGAGACTTCCCAACGGTAACACCCTGATTACAGAGTCTATGATGGGTCGTGCTTTTGAAGTGACACGTGAAGGCGAGATTGTCTGGGAATTCTACAACCCCCATCGAGCCGGAAACAACTACGAGCTTATTGCCACTCTGTTTGATGTAGTAAGAGTAACCCCGGAGACAGTAGAGGGGTGGCTTTAGCATCCGGTCAGACAGAAACTGGTGTAAATGATCGCCATCAGAATATTCCTCTTAATTTGTTTCCATGAATCAAAGAGGCATCTGCTGTGGTACTGCGATCAATTGATATGCAGGAAAGATCGACTCGATTCCGGCTTAAAGAAGCAGCTTCATTGTTGTGGAGCCTCCAAACCCCGGAAGCAAGCGCAAGCATGTGAAATTCTCTGATTTTACCGTTTCAAAGCCATTATGCTCATATATATTTTTGCTTTTGAGTTGATATCAATGACATCCAGTCGAACACGATCATAATCATGTTCTTTTGCGTAATCAGCTACCTCATCAAATAATCTGCCGCCAACTCCTTTCCCACGCATACAGGAATGAACAACTATACCATTCATTACTTATTCTCACGGAGCCGCTTGGGGTGTGAAAACCTGCGATGCCGATCAGCTTGTCCTCAGCTACTGCAACTATTGCGTACTCAGGAACAAAGCAATTGCTCAAGAGAAGAATCCGACTCTTGTACTCTGTCAAGCTGTCGTATTCTGCTGGCTCTTCGTGCTATCGCTCGGGACGCCCCTGTCAGTTAGGGTCGAGTTACTCTCCAGAGCCCCAGCGGCGTTACTGGTTC
>JAGLOJ010000032.1 GCA_023139045.1 Candidatus Sabulitectum sp. | reverse complement strand
TTCAAGTAAGCCGCTACGCGGCAGTGGTGTTCAAAAGCCGTTCATTGTAGTCTTTTAATTCCCGACAAGAAATTTCCTACCTTTGGATCAAAGAACCAAAGATAGGAGAACTACAATGAACGGCGATCTATATGATCGATTCTTATCAGACTTAGAACTGAAGGGCTATGCAAAAAGGAGCATAGACTCGTATGTAAAATCAGTAAGACAGCTGCAGCGCTTCTGCAACAAGCCATTGAGCAAGATTACTCAGGCGGATCTGAGAGCGTACTGGCTGGCCTGCAAGACTGAATATGGCTGGAGTTCAGCCACGTTGCGAATCAGCTATAGCGGCATTAAGCACTTCTTTTCGATGACACTGGTGCGGAAGTGGAAGCTATTCAGCCAAATTAAGTGGAAGCGGGAAGAAAGCCTTCCAACAGTGCTCAGCACCAAGGAAGTGAGGCGGATTATCTGCCATCTTCCTACTCTACAGAGCAAGGTGTTCTATCTGACGCTTTACTCGCTGGGGTTGCGCCTTCAAGAGGCGATCACTCTTCAGATTGGCGACATTGATAAAGACCGCAAGGTTGTTCACATACGCAATGGCAAAGGGTCAAGGGATCGGGTGATTCCGCTACCGGCCATCACCTTGCGTGGATTACGCGCCTACTATAAAACGCATCGTAACCCGAAGTGGCTATTCCCTGCTTTGGGTCATGATCGGGGCAAAGAGGCCGGCACAACACTCAGAACGGTCAGTCATAACGGCGTTCAAGGAGCATTGCGCCGCACGGTTAAACAACTGGGCATCAGGAAGCGTGTTCATCCGCATGTGTTTCGTCATTCCTACGCGACACATCTGCTCGAAGCCAATGTGCCGATCCATCATGTTCAGAAATTACTCGGACACAAGGATCTGAAAAGCACCATGGTTTACCTGCATGTCACTACCAGGGCGAAAGCGCACTCGCATGAAATCGTATGCGTGGTCATCCAGGGGGTATTTTCATGAAGACCATTCAGCAGATCTTTACCGATCATGAGGCCGAATACCTCTCGAAATACCGCGTGCCGAGGCAACAGCGTAAAGCGCTCGATGCTATCTGCAAGTGCAGGACTCCTGCCGCCGGGCAACACACTTTCGTGTGCCCGGACTGTCATGAGTCCCATCATGCCGATTCCTCATGTGGAAACCGGCATTGTCCTGTATGCCAGAATGAGAAGGCCGCAAAGTGGGTATATCGGCAGCAGCTTAAGCAGCTGCCCTGTACCTACTTCCTGACAACCTTCACATTGCCACATGAGTTTCATGGGTTGGCTCGTTGGCATCCCGATGAAGTGTATCGTGCGCTCTTTAATGCTTCGGCCAATAGTCTCAAGGCGCTGGAGTCCGATGAACGCTTCGTCGGATGCAACCTGACAGGCTTCTTTGGCATCCTGCACACATGGGGAAGGCAGATCCAGTATCATCCGCACATTCACTATGTCGTGGCCGGTGGCGGGCTCTCCGGCGATCGAGATCGCTGGATCCCGCCTCGTGGCGATAACTTCCTGGTGCATGTCCGGGCCCTTTCAGCCGTATTCAAAGGTAAGTTCAGGAATGAACTGGCCAAGTGCGGCTTGCTGGAGTCCGTGCCTGAAGCTGTCTGGAAGAA
>JAGLOJ010000031.1 GCA_023139045.1 Candidatus Sabulitectum sp. | reverse complement strand
ATACGACAGCTATTGCTTGACAGAGTACTAGAGTAAAGATCAATCCCCGCATTGATTCTCTCCTTATCAGCTGAATGTGATGGTTAAATCCTCCATTCCTGGAAGTACCGTTGATAGTTACCGACAGACAGGCCAATTATTCAAGTTCAGTTCCCTCTCCTAATCGAACGGAGTTTTCTCTCTGTGATAATCTGCCTGTCCCAGTTGTCCACCAATGCAAGAATCCCTTCCTTCTCTTTAATTGGCAGCTTCAGCAAACACAGCCACTGCGTTATCCTGTCCGACGAGATCCCGCGCCTTTCAGTGAGTTGCTTGCGGGTCAGATTGTAACGGACCAGTTCTTCCTGCAGCTCTATGGCAACCACCAGGGGGTTGCGATAACGCTATTTCTGTTTTGAAATCGGAATGTCAGGACGCCTGAATCGTAGTACTTCCGGTGTCGCCTCGATGGTTCGAGTGTAGTAACCTTCGGCGTACCAGACCAAGTATTGACCAGATTTTCTTCAGTGTGTGCTCCCAGAAGAACTTGATACCGCAAATGGCGATAGTACAAGAAGCCCGAGCCCACTTTTTCTCATTCTTCACATAAAGAAAGTAATCTCGTATCTCTTTCTCCGTAATCTTGTCAGGCGACTTTTTGCAGAACTGAGCGAGTTGTCTTACGATCTGACATATGATTCCTGAGTTCGGGCACTCAATCTAGCAAGCTGGATACCCTCGATCATTCTCTTCTGTAATGCTGTCATGATATTCTCCCTATTTAACGGAAGTACTTGATTGTACTCCCTATAGGAAGTATGCTCTGGATCAAAGGGTATTAATTGGCTTTGAATCTGCGCTGCGAAGCGGCGCTTAGTTCAACAACAGAATGCTACAGAACTGCATTCGGGAACAGAACCAAGGGCTGTGCAGTCTGCTGATTCTGAGTTAAGTCATTGTTGGAAACAATGACAGGAGTAACCATGAATGTTCAACGGTGGGAAATCAGTAGTCAAATCTGTAACTAGAAATGTAACATCTAAAGCAATAGTATACGAAAAGATAAGAAAATACTATTACGAAAAATGTAACGGAAAATTATTCAAGCGATTTGTGTCTTCTATGGTTTCTGAGTTTGAAAAGCATCCACTACGGGGTGCAACTGACCCACCCTGGCAGTCAGATCATATACAAGCAATTCGTTACTTAAACTTGGGATATGGACAGTTCAGACAAAAGATACTATAGTTGACAATAAGAAACTGAAGTATCTAATTAGAAACAATAGTATCGGATGGAAGTGAAGGTTAGTCATGAGAGTTCCAAGAATCAAACGGAGCAGCTTGAAGTATCCACTTGATGATATCTTAGGATCTCCGGCTCTGGTTCGACTTATTCGAGTGCTTGTCTATGAGATTGCAGGTTCTGTGGGTGTAGCTGACGCAGCTAGAATGGCCGGCCTTTCTCAGGCTGGTGCAAGAAAGGCACTGGTGCATCTGAGCAACCTGGGTATTGCCGAAAGGACAGGAACAGGTCGTGCACTAAAATTCAGCCCTAAGAAGGATCATCCCTTCTTACATCTGTTTGGTCTTTTATTTAAGAAAGAGCATGAGCACTATGAAAGTCTAATCTTCATGCTTCAGCAAACTTTTGCCATTCCTGAGGTTTTAAGTGCTTGGGTTACAGAATTGCCTTTAGAGATTGGACAAGCTCTTCAACTGGAGGTAGTAACTGAATCTAGGGCAATCGGCTGGATAAGAGAAGAACTTCGAACCCGGTTGATTGAAGCTGAAAAGATGTACGACCTTATTATTGAGCTGACAGTCTTCACTCGCGCAGATGAGCCAGAAGCTCCAAAGGGGGCAATAGTACTGTGTGGCATGGGGAATACAACATACAGAAATCATCTGGTTGGCGAATCAACACAGCAGGACTCTGAACAACGTTCTCTGAAATTGGCGAAAGCTATCGCAGATCTAATAAAAAAGGATCCATCTCTGATAAAAAGAACCTGCCAATACACGAACAGATTGCTTTATCAGGATCAGGGTATGGCTAATAGAGATATTGCAGAGTGGAGACAGCTCCTTGAAACGTATTCCATAGATCGAATACGAGATTTGTTAGTTTCAACGAGTTCGCGCGCCATCCGGCTTAGACGGAGTTTACCATTTCTCGCTGTGTTGACCCATCACGAACGAGATAGAATTCTTGCAGAGATGGAAAAACCCAGCGATGAGATATGACCAGTTAGAGCATGCTATCCGTGCAGCTTGCGATGTAGCAAAGGATACAGAATTGCTGATATTTGGTTCTCAGGCCATTCTTGGAAGTTTCCCCGAAGCACCTGAGAGCCTTCGAGCATCAATTGAAGTAGATGTTCAACCTAAGAACATGACCGAAAAAACAGTTTTTGTTGATGGAGCACTTGGACAGGATTCAATTTTTCATCAGACTCATGGATTTTATGTTCACGGTATCTCAATAGAAGCTGCTACTTTGCCAGAAGGCTGGGAGGACAGGACAATTTCAGTCTCCAACGAGTATAGAACACGAGGATGCATTGGCCACTGCCTCGAAGCACACGACCTTGCAGCAAGCAAACTTGTAGCTTATCGAGAGAAGGATAGAGAATTTGTTACCATTTTGTTAAATGAAAGGCTGATTGAGGGAACAACTCTGTTGGAGAGGATTGCCCAACTCCCAGTTGGAGAAGATGTTAGAAACAGGCTAGTCAAGTGGGTCAGGATTACTATGGAAGAAATCAGTTAGGATTGACTGTGATAGTTTCAGTTTCCTGAGCGAAGTTGTCTTGAGTATCCACTTCAATGTACTTTCATATATCTGAAAAATCATGGGCTCTATGCATAGATGAAAGGGCTGTCACAAAAGAAGAGACTGCAGCTTCAGGTCTCTGAAATCGCCTTTGAACAGAAAGAAGTCTATCCCGGCTGCTTTTGCCGCAGGCTGGTCGCTTGTAGTGCTGTCGCCAATGAAAAGTGTTTCTTCTTTTGTCACTTTCAATTCTTTCAGGGCAAGGTGAAGAATTGCAGGGTCGGGTTTTGCTATTCCGAGGTCTCTGCTGTAGAACCTGTGTGCGAAGAAGCCGGAGAGTCCGGCAGTTTCAAGTCTTGGGTTCTGAACCTCTCCCGGGCTGTTGGATACAACAGCGAGTTGCACTTCACCCTGTAGTTTGTTCAATATATCCAATGCCCCTGGAAGTGGAATCCCTTTCAGAGAAAGTTTATGGAAATAGTCATTGAGGAATCTTACCGGGTTCAGTTGCACCCCCGCTTTCTTAAATGCCTGTGCCATTCCCGGAGAATCCGGGCTCGGTGTTCCTGTGGTTTCATAACCTTGAACCTCATGGGAATTCACAAGATTGAACAGCTTTTCATCATGGTTCACTGCGATGTACTGCTCTTTTGTGTAGTCAAGCAGCGTTCCATCCAGATCAAACAGAATTGCTTTGTATTTCATCTTCAGCCGAACAGGTCTACGACGTCGTCGTCTGCAATTTCAGGGATGGTTACTTTCATCAGCGGTTCCATTTCCATTACCTGTTTGATAGCCCAGACAGCGCCTTCGTTTGTTGCCCAGTTTCTTCTGGCAAGACCATTTCCCACGTCCCAGGAGAGCATTGATTTTGCCCTGCGGTCTGCCGCTGCGGAGCCGTCAAGGAGCATGCCGAAGCCTCCATTGATTACCTCACCCCAGCCAACTCCGCCGCCATTGTGAATGCTTACCCAGGTGGCACCCCTGAAGGAGTCACCTATGACATTCTGCACGGCCATGTCTGCCGTGAACATGGAGCCGTCACGGATGTTTGCCGTTTCTCTGTAGGGGCTGTCTGTACCGGAAACATCGTGATGGTCGCGGCCGAGAACGATAGGTGCGGAGATTACTCCGTCAGAAACTGCTCTGTTGAAAGCAAGGGCCAGTTTGATTCTTCCGGACCAGTCGGTGTAGAGGATTCTGGCCTGGGAACCAACGACCATTCTGTTGTCTTCGGCCTGTCTTATCCATCGAAGGTTGTCCAGGAGCTGCTGTCTGTTTTCGTCGCTTGCTTCGCTTACCATCTCTTCGAGAACGAATGCTGCGATTCTATCAGTCTTCCTGAGATCGTCAGGGTCACCGGATGTACACACCCAGCGGAATGGTCCGAAACCGTAGTCGAAGCAGATGGGTCCCATAATGTCTTCCACATAAGATGAGTACGAAAAGGTACCATCCTCCTTGAGGATTCCCTCGGCACCTGCTCTTGAGGCTTCAAGCAGGAAAGCATTCCCGTAATCCCAGAAGTGCATGCCTTTTGAAGCAAGTATGTTGATGGCCTTTACCTGTCTTCTCAGGGATTTCCTGACCGCTTTTTTGAAGGCCTCCGGGTTCTCCACCATCATACGGTTGCTTTCCTCAAGGGTGAGGTCAACAGGGTAGTAGCCACCCATCCAGGGGTTGTGAAGGCTTGTCTGATCGCTGCCAAGTTCAATATGAACGTTTTCCCCGGCAAGTTTTTCCCAGAGGTCCACAATGTTACCGAGATACCCTAGGGAAAGAGGCTTAGATTCCTGCTTTGCCTTTTTTATTCTGAGGATGACTTTATCCAGATCTTCTTCTATTTCCTGCAGCCAGCCCTGCTCATGCCTCATGTGAAGTGCCTTTGGATTTATCTCGGCGATAACACAGACAGCGCCTGCAATAACTGCTGCCTTGGCCTGAGCTCCGCTCATTCCACCGAGACCACTGGTGACATACACCATCCCGGCAAGCCCATCGTCGCCTGTACCCAGGTATTTTCTTCCAGCGTTAAGAAGGGTTATGGTGGTTCCGTGAACGATGCCCTGAGGGCCAATGTACATGAAACTGCCTGCGGTCATCTGGCCGTATGAAGTTACACCCAGCGCTGCCATCTTTGTGTAATCTTCCTGTGAGCTGTAGTTTGGAATAACCATTCCGTTCGTCACAACGAGTCTGGGGGCATCGGCATGGGAGGGGAACAGGCCGAGGGGATGACCGGAATAGAGTACAAGTGTCTGCTCCTCGGTCATTTCCGAGAGATACTTCATTGTAAGAAGGTACTGAGCCCAGTTCTGAAATACTGTACCGTTGCCACCGTAGGTTATCAGTTCTTCAGGGTGCTGAGCTACTGCATTGTCAAGATTATTCTGGATCATCAGCATAATAGCCGCTGCCTGTGGTGTTTCCGCGGGGTATTCGCCAATGGGTCTGGCTCTCATTTCATAGGTCGGCCTGAAGCGGTACATGTAGATCCGTCCGGTTTTGTTCAGCTCTTCAGCGAATTCAGGTGCCAGAGCCTCATGCCACTCTTTCGGGAAATATCTGAGAGCATTCTTCAGAGCAAGCCTTTTCTCGGATGGAGAGAGGATATCAGGTCTTGCCGGGGCTCTGTTAACTCCCTCTACGGAGGGTGGGAAGGTGGGGATATCAATTGGGATTCCCTGTCTTATCTTTTCTTTGAAACTTTTCATAAGCGCCTCCGCTGTAAAAAAATGTTATTCCTAATGGAGTGAAGATACAAAATTAAAGTGAGAATGTCCGGTTTTTTCAATGTACACCATCTGTGCTTCAGAACTGATTTACCTTATATATATAAGCGGTTCTAATCTATCGTTTCTATCGTTAACATTTTTTTGGGGGTTGGTTTGAAGTTTTTGATGTTATTGCTGACTGTCTCCGGGATCATGCTGGGAAATGAGATATACTCACTAATGAATTTTCAGCCATCGTCTGATGCTCAAACTGAGTTGTTCAACAGAATTGGTTTTGATGTTGTTCAGACATACAGTGACGGTTCTGTTGATTTTGTGACTAACTCCATCGAACGCAGAAAACTGCTTGAGTACGGTCTTTTTGCCACAACAAGAATTGCCGATATGGAAGGGTTCTACCGGGCCCGAAACGGCAGCAGCCGTTCAATGGGTGGTTATTACACCTGGGACGAGGTAGACAGTTGGATTGATGCACTTGTTGCCGCCAACCCTGCTATTACAAGTGTTCAGTCCATCGGAGATACATATGAAGGTCGCCCGCAGAGAGTAGTGAAGCTTTCCGTGAACAACAGCTTCGATGATGATGATCCGGCAATGGCCAATGCCTGGTATGATGGTCTTATCCACGCCCGTGAGGGTGCTGCCATGAGAAATGTTCGCTACTGGATGATGTGGTTGTGTTCAAACTATCAGAGAAATGGTTACAGTGGATACCAGGCAACCTGGTTGCTTGAGAACAGAGAGATCTGGTGTCTTCCTGTTAACAATGTTGACGGCTGGGTTTACAATGAGACTACAAATCCAGGTGGCAATGGAATGCACAGAAAGAACATGAACTGGACTGCCGGAGGAAATGGTGTTGACCTGAACAGGAACTGGTCGGTTGACTGGGGAGGGGCTGGCTCCAGTGGCAGTCCAGGCTCACAGACTTACAGAGGAACAGGAGTTCTTTCAGAACCGGAAGCTTCTAATATTGACACCTTCTGGCAGAGCCATATTCCTGCCCAGATGCATTCGACACATACTTACGGCAATGTGCTTATCTATCCGTGGGGCTGGACGAGCACTCCAACTACCCATGCTGCTGCGTACAGCACCCAGGGCGAGATGATGGTGCAGTGGGCCACAGGTGAGGAACACTACGTTTCCTCCCTGTTCGGTGCATCTGGAGGGAACACCCGTGACCACGCTTACGGGGTTTACGGAGCCATGAGCTGGAACCATGAAACCGGTGCCAGTTTTGCCGGATTCTGGCCGTCTGCAACTGAAGTGGTGAAGCTTTCAAGAAGAAACCTGCGAAGCTATCTTGTTACTGCATGCCTCGCTGGCTGCCCATATGATCCACATGAACCGGGAGTACCGGTAGTGGAGAGTATCGGGTCGGTCAGTGTGCCGTTTGTTATTAACTGGAATGATGCAGCCCATGCAGACAGCTATGCCCTGCAGAGATTGAGCGGCTATCAGGTATTGCTGGATGATCACGGTGACAGCGGCCCCTTCGACAAGGTAAACTGGATCATGACCACCAGTCAGCACCACAGTGGTACTCAGAGCTATGTTTCAAACGGAACGGGTCAAATGACATGGCAGGAATCTGTTACCATCCCGGCCAATGGCGGTGGAAGGATCAGTTTCTGGTCGGAACAGAACATTTTCCCCCAAAGTTATCAGGGAGCATTCTCTTACAGTCCCGACGCAGGTGCGAACTGGTACTATCTGCAGACTTTCGGTCGCAACGATATGGTCTGGCGTTTCAACATTCATGAGCTTGATGAATTTCAGGGGCAGACTCTGATGTTCCGCTGGGAGAGTTATGGAAGCAGCTCATCCTGCAAGCTCTACATAGATGATATCAGGATTGAAGTCTGGAACAACAACGAAATACATGCTGATAATATTGCCGGTTCTGACTACAATGTTACCGCTCTCAACAATGGAGAATACTATTTCAGGGTCTGGGCTGTTGACAACGACTTTGGCCCCGGATGGGCTTCAGAGCCTGTTTTAGCCCAGGTGAGCACAGTCGGTGTTGAAGGAACCTCTGAGGGTGTTACACCTCAAGTATCCTTCCTGGGTCTGATAACACCTAATCCGGTTTATACAAGTGCAGTTATTCCAGTTTCTATTGCGCCTTCAGACCTGGCGACTGCCAGTCTTGCAGTTTTCGATGTGACCGGAAGAAAGATTGTCGATTTGACTTCATCTTTGAATGAGTCCGGTTACAGGAATATTGTATGGGACACCAGTGATATTCCCGCGGGTGTGCACTTTGTAAGGCTTGAAACCGCCTCCGGTATCTCGGTGCGTCGGGTTGTTTCAGCAGCAAGATAGATAAATCTACACATGGAGGCGGCGGTTTTCACCGCTGCCTCCGGTGGAAGTTGGTTCAGTTGTTGATATGTTCAGCAGGGGTTGCGGCTTTGTTCCGGGTTTGTTCCGAGGGGGTAGCCTGCCAATGAAACTTCAATGCAAACAGTGTGGAGCCCTTCTGGCTGTCACATCTCCCGATGCTTACATCAGTTGTTCTTATTGCGGAGCCAGGTCTGTTGTAGACGGTTATACCGGAACCAGTTTTCTGCACAGACCGGCACTTGATGAAGAAGATGTTCTTCGTCTGTTCGGCTCGGGGATTGTTGCATCTGTGTCACTCTACTGGTTTCCATTCGATCCGGATACTCTTGTGCGGGTCTTTACTCAACCCTATGCGGAGTTGGAGAACTATTCACCGCCTTCGGCTGACCGGCGGGTGTGGAACGAATCTGAAGTTGAGGGTACTGTTGTTCCTGTTGATCCCGAATTGGCTGGAGATACCGGAGTTATCTACCATCCATTCTGGGTTGTTATCAGCGCTTCCACTGCACAGGGAACCATGGTTGACGGAGTGAGTGGCCGGAAACCTGGAGAATCCGCCGATTCTGGTGGAGAGAATCTGTTTGATCCTGTCCGGGAAGCTTTATCAGCTTTTTTGATCGGTGTCTGCCCCGCTCTGCTTGTCTTTTTCCTTCTGAAAGGGTTATCTGTTTTCTGGGCACCTGTGTTCGGAATGGCTTCTGCAATACTCGCTCCGGGATTATGGAGAAAGTTGATCCGGGAAGCCAGGTTATGAGTGATCTTCTAACCCTTTCATGTCCTTCTTGCGCCGGGCTCCTTGAAGTCAGTGAGGGAAACACAAATACTGTGTGCCCCAACTGCGATACACCTCTGCTTCTTGGGGGTGTGGTAAACAGATACATTATAGAATCCGGTATTGATTCTACAGATGCGGTCCGTGTTGTTCGCCGCAAGCTTGAGGAATTGTCCGCAGGGGTTTTCGCCGGATGCCGGGTCAGGAAACCCTTTCTTGCTTATGTGCCTTTCTGGGTACTATCGTGCCGGGTGGACGGTTATGTCTTCGGCGTGAAGCCTGTATTCAAGGAGCGCAAAGTGAGAGCTGCCGTTGAAAACGATGATGGAGGCGGGCAGTGCACTGTGATCAGAACCATTAAGCAGCGAAAAGGGGTTCGTGCAGAGGAACATCAGATCAGCAATGGTTTTGATGTTATTGTCAGTGCCGCACATCTGGAGCCGCTGGGAATACCATCTCTGGGGGCACAATCTCAAATGGGTCTTTCCGGAATGGCTCTCGGGCGTTCCGGTTTTCAATTACCTCTGAGGGTTTTTGACTCAGATAAACTTCCGGCTTCTGCTCATGTGGTTGACCCGGCAGTTTCCATCAATCAGGCAAAAGAGGAGGCGGAGGAATACATCCGGCGGATCTGCGGAGGCGTTGGTGCAGGGCTTGAACAGCGATCAATGTATCTGGCTGTTACAGGTGCCAGAGAAAAGCTGATTCATTACCCCCTCTGGGTTGTTAAATACGTGCTTGAGGAAAAAACGTACAGAATTGTTGTTGACGGATACTCCGGAAGGGTTCTGAAGGGAGCTTTTCCT
Source organism: Candidatus Sabulitectum sp. (assembly GCA_023139045.1). GTDB lineage: Bacteria > Fermentibacterota > Fermentibacteria > Fermentibacterales > JCC-6 > Sabulitectum. Next base: position 34,663 of record JAGLOJ010000031.1, on the reverse strand, counting down.
CCTGATACCGCCCACTGGAAAAAGGTTTGCCAGATACTGGGCAGTGTATGGGCAGGTCTTGTGCCAATCCTTCTACTGCTTGTTTTCTCCGGTTTTCTTGAAATTGGATCCGTACTGATGTTTGTAATGCTCTCAGTTTACGGTCTGGGCGCTGTTTCAGCAAGATTTTTAAAACTGGCAAAGAAGAATGCCGGGATGGACAGCCTGATATGAGAATTACAAGACTTGTCTGCGGACACTGCGGAGACATTCTCTCCGGACTTGGTCAGGACAAGCTGTTTTTCTGCAGTAACTGCGGGAGGGGCTGGTCTCTTGGTGAAAAAGGACTTGATCCGATGCAGGTGCAGTGCCGGGCCCCTGCCGACTCGCATCTTCCTCTTCCTTTCTGGATGGTGAGAGCCACTGTTCATGTTTTGAAAAGGACTGTAAGAAACGAATTCACTGCGACAATGCTTAAATTTGGCAGCAGATATGAAGAAGATGTTCTGTCTGCCAAGAAAACCGAGACAGGCGGGCGATCAGACAGAAGAACATTTCTCTTTCCGGCTTTTCCGGTGGACGGCCTGCCGGGAACAGGCGTAAGTCTTTCGGAGCATATCCATGACCTTCCGAATAAACTTGGTGCCGGGGACCCGCTGCCTGACATATGCGGCGGATATATTTCCCCGGCGGATTCAGTTGTGCTGGCAAGATGTGTCGCTGTTGGACAGGAGACGGAAAAAGCAGACTGGCTTGCTGAAATTGAGATCGTTCTCTCTTCTGTTAAATCTACCCTTATAATCCTGCCATGCATTCCGGAAGTTGAAAAGGTAGCTATCGCTGAAACAGGAGTATCATTTTTCAGACGATCTGTACCTGCATGGAGCGGAATCATTGATTACCAGAGCAGCAGAGCTTGACCGGAGAGGTTATCTGCCCTAAGGTAGCATCATTGGAAAACTCATACATAAAGGAGATATAGATGTCCGGACACAATAAATGGAGTACCATCAAGCACAAGAAGGGCAAAGCGGATGCAGCCAGGGGCAAGATATTCAGTCGCCTTGTAAAAGAAATCTCCGTAGCTGCCCGTGCAGGTGGCGGAGATGTCGACATGAATCCCAGACTGCGAGTTGCCGTTGACAGTGCCAGAGGGCAGAATATGCCCAATGATAATATTGAGAGAGCAATCAAGCGGGGAACGGGAGAGCTTGAGGGTGTTACCTATGAAGAAATGCTCTATGAGGCCTACGGCCCGGGTGGAGTTGCCATAATCATTGAAGTTCTTACAGACAACAAGAATCGTGCCGCTGCTGAGATTCGCCATTCCCTCACAAAGGGTGGAGGCAGCCTTGGTTCAAAGAACAGTGTAGCCTATCTTTTTAACAAGCAGGGGCAGATTTGTATTGACGGTACTGCTCATACAGAGGACGAGGTGCTTGAGGCCGGGCTTGATGCTGGTCTTGAGGATGTTACGGTTGTTGACGAAACTATTATTGCTTCCACCGATCCGGATGATATTCTTGCAGTGAAGGAAGCCATTGAATCTGCCGGAATAAAAGTAATTTCTTCCGAAGTGACAAAAGTTCCGTCCAATACGGTACTTCTTTCAGGCAAGGTGGCAATCAGAACAATGAAGCTTCTTGAAGCTCTTGAGGATCTTGATGATGTTCAGGCCCTTTTCTCAAACTTTGATATGGACGAGTAATTGTCCGGGAGAATTATCCTTGGTATTGATCCCGGGTTGAACACAACCGGTTTTGGTGTTATTGCAGCTGACGGAGGTTCCTTGAAGTTGCTGGATGCGGGAACTATCAGATCAAAGGCTTCGGATCCTCTGACTCCAAGACTGACGGAACTGTTTCAGGGTCTTGTTCAGATTATTGATAAGTATTCACCGGAGGTGATGGGAATGGAGAAAATTTATTCACATTACCGTCATCCGGCTACTGCTATTATCATGGGGCATGCACGTGGTGTGCTCTGTCTTGCAGCAGGTTTGAAAGGGATACGGGTTGAGTCACTGCCTGCCAGCAGGGTTAAGAAAGCCGTAACCGGTAATGGCCGGGCCAGTAAGCAGCAGGTGAATGGCATGGTGAGTCGTATTTTCGGCATACGAGGCGAGTTGAAACCTCTTGATGTGAGTGATGCGCTGGCTGTGGCCATTGCTCTGTATGAAGCGGAGCGATATGCTTGAGAGCATTAGAGGGAAAGTAACCGGAACGGATCAATCTTACATTCTGCTTGAGACAGGTCCGATAACTGTGCGTCTTCTGGCTCCGGGGTACTTCCTCAGACATGTTTCTGTGGGTGATGAGTCCCTTTTCTTTCTTCTTTTTCAGATAGTTAACGAAGGAAACAAGGGCGTACCGCTGGCGGTTGCTTTTCCCAGCACTTCAGACAGAGATTTTTTTACCAGATTTATCAGTGTTTCCGGGGTGGGGGTAAGAGCCGCTGCCAGGGCAATGGTTATTCCACCGTCTGAGCTTGCCTCTGCAATTTCCACCGGCGATATCAAGGTGCTTAAATCTCTCCCCGGTATTGGCAATTCACGGGCAAAACAGATAATTGCCAAGCTCCAGGATGTGATGGCGAAATCCAGTTTCATTTCATCGGTACTGTCGGTCACCGGTAGTGTCACCGATGCCCGGTCTATTCTGGAACAGCTTGGAGTTCCATCTTCAGAAGCTGTTTCTCTGATAAAGGCCGCTGTTGATGAAGTTGGATCGGATGTTTCCGCATCGGCTCTTGTGAGAGCCGCAATGAAATTGAGGGGCTGATATGGCACTGGAATCCATTGTAAGAGCTGATCGAGCCAATAATGAAGTGGATGACAGAGATTTTACCAGCCTCAGACCGAAGAGTTTTGCAGAGTATATAGGTCAGCGTGAGCTCATTGATAACCTGAAGATCGCCGTTCAGGCTGCGAGAGAGCGGGGTGAACCTCTTGATCATCTGCTTTTTCACGGTCCTCCCGGGCTTGGGAAGACTACCCTTGCCTATGTAATTGCTGAGGAAATGGAAGCGGACATTGTCTGCACATCGGGACCAGCTCTCGAGAGGCCTGCCGATCTTGTTGGTATTCTGACGAACCTGAAGAGGGGAGATGTTCTTTTTATTGACGAGATACACAGGCTGCCCAGGATAGTTGAGGAGTACATTTATCCGGCAATGGAAGATTTTGAGATTGACATGGTTATAGATCCCGGTCCACACGCCAGGACTGTTAAACTTGAACTGAGTCATTTTACTATTGTGGGGGCTACTACCCGTGCAGGTCTGATTACAGGTCCTCTGCGGGACAGATTTGGTTTTTCTCTTCATCTTGAATTCTACAATGTGAAGGATCTGAGGACTATTATCTCTCGTTCTGCCGGGATACTTTCCACGGCGATAACCGGTGAGGGTTCGGAATCCATTGCGTTTCGCTCGCGGGGTACTCCCAGAATAGCCAACAGACTCCTGAAAAGAACCAGAGATTATGCACAGGTAATGAGGCGTGATGCTATTGATGAGATCACAGCCATTGAGGCAATGGATATAAATGGAGTTGATGAAGCCGGGCTGGACAGACTGGACAGAAACTACCTTAATGTGATTATCAAGCAGTATGGCGGTGGACCGGTGGGTGTATCTGCCATCGCAGCCACACTGAACGAGGAAAGAGATACTCTCATTGATGTGGTTGAACCTTTCCTTCTTGCAAGAGGATTTCTTAATCGCACAAGTCGGGGGCGAGTTGCTACAGCTCATGCATGCAGGCATCTCGGTTTTACAAGAGCCGGTCAGAAAGAGCTTCCATTGTGAAAGAAGACATTCTGCTTCATTTGTGCTGTGCGCCCTGTGCAACCGCTGTTCTTGAGGATTTAAGAGCTGATGGTTATGAAGTGACAGGTTGTTTTTACAATCCCTCAATTCATCCCTGGAAGGAATTCAGACGCAGACTTGATGCAGTTAAGGAATGGGCACCTTCTGTGGATCTGCAGATGATTTATTATGAAGCATATCCACTCGAAGACAACATCAGAATGTTGCTGGGCAGCGATAGCAGATGTCTTTCATGCTTTACTGACAGAATGAAAAAGACTGCTGAGCTTGCAACAGAAATGGGTATCGGGTTGTTCACTTCCACTCTGTCTGTAAGCCCGTACCAGAACCATGAGCTTTTAAGAAGAGCAGGGGAAACTGCTGCTGCTCTGCTGGACGTGCATTATCGGTACAAGGATTTCAGGGGCAGTTACAGAAGATCCATTGAACTTTCACGTGGTGCTGGAATGTACCGGCAGCCATACTGCGGTTGCGTCTTCAGTGAACGGGATCGCTACTCGAAGATAAAATTTACGGGCCAGAAGGAGCCCCAGATTGGGTATTGACATGTGCAGATTTTAGTAACATGCTTTCTTATGTGCGTACGCGTAACCATAGCATTGGGGGTTTACATGAGGTATTTATGGGTATTAATGACATTTGGGCTCAGCTTCTTGGTATTCGCAGAGAGTGAAACACAGACAGACTGGGTTGGAGGTCCTGGAGTTCATGGACCGGTTACTGATTGGCAGGACAGATTTTACATGGCCGGAGACATGGACTGGGACACGACGCCAGGTCAGCTCAAGCTTATTGTCAACAAGGATGAGAATCTGGTAGCAACGACGGATGGGCCAATGTACGTCTTGGCCGTAGATATTGATAAAGATGGGGATATAGACGCAGCATGTTGTGCATATAACTCAGGAGAGATTTTCTGGAGTGAAAATACCAACGGAATTGGTACTGAGTGGATAAAGCATACAATTGGAAGTGTCGGATCACCCAGATTTATAGCTGTAGCAGACTTTGACGATAATGGATACCGTGATATAGCTGTTTCAAGTGATTCAGAAAACAAGATTGTTCTTTTTCGATATTTTGTCGCAGGATGGACCCTGGGAGCAGATATTGCTACCAACTTTGACGCCAGACAAATCAGAGCTGTTGATTTGGACGGCGATGATCTTCCTGATATCGTTGGAGTATCCAGCCTTTCAGGTGATGTGTGCTGGTGGAAGAATAACGGCACTCCCACCTCCTGGAATCAGAGTTACATTGATGGTGCCCTGATGGGTGCATATACCTGCGACATTGGTGATTTCAATGACGACGGTCACCCTGATGTGGTCGCTGCCAGTAGAAACCAGAATGAGATTGTTGCCTATATTTCCAAACCACCTTACGGTTACGGATGGGACAAGTACACAATCGCGACATCATACACCAGTCCGGTATCAGTTGCCGTTGCTGACTACAACAATGATGGCAACGATGACTTTGCAGTTGCTTCATCCGTAGGAACCGGCAATCTGCACTGGTACGACTTTCTTGAGACACAGAGTTCGTGGGTCGCACATGAAATGGTCGGAGCCACTGCCCAGAACATTTATGACATTGCCGCCCATGATATGGATGGTGACGGATATCCTGAAGTTATGGCTGCCAGTCTTGGTGAAAACAGGATAGTCTGGTGCAAGAACAAAGAGTATCTTGGTGAAAACTGGGAAACACATCCTGTTTCAGCATATTACCATGGAGCGGTAGGCGTTTCCGTTGGAGATATGGACGGAGACGGAGTACCGGACGTTCTTGGATGTGCCTTTTATGGAGACAGGGTCAGCTGGTGGAGAATCAGCGGGTTTACAACACCGAGTGCTGTGACAAGTTCTATTCTGAACATCGAGCCACCGGTGCCGGGTAATGTTATTTGGGATTACATTCACTGGTCTGCAACACTCCCATCCCAAACAGGTATTCGGATCAGACTGAAAACATCATACAGTTCCGGTAGCATGGGGTCATGGAGCGCCTGGCTTACTTCCTCTGGTTCTCTTGCATCTGTTGTTGCCCAGGGTGGACAGTTCCTTCAGTATCAGGCTGAACTTTATACCAGTAATCCCAATGTGACACCTTCTCTGAAGGATGTTACAGTTCTCTGGAACCCGGTGAGTATTGGAGATGAGGAGAGTGCTCCGCTTGATGGAAGAAGAATATGGCTTACATCCGGCAATCCTGTTTCAGGAACAATATCCATTGGTTACAATGTTGAACAATCGGGTTTTGTGAGTATAGCTGTTTACGATGTGACCGGAAGAACCGTATCCGTGATCAATCAGGGCGAGTTGGCTGCCGGTCAGTACAGTGGAATGGTAACTGACCTTCCTGCAGGATCCTACGCTGTTGTCATGCAGAGTCCACAGGGAACTGCCGCACAGAGGATAGTGGTTGTCAGATAACGAGATATGGTAAAACCCGGTGCCTGATTCTCAGGTACCGGGTTTTTTATATTCTGTTTTTTTACTCAGGAGCTGTAAGGTTTTCCGGAATGATTTCTGTGACTCTTTCGCAGTACTCACAGCGATATGTCATCTGTTCTTTATCTTCAAGTTTGAAATGTCGGTGTGCTCCCAGTTTGTTAGTGGCGCAATTGGGGTTTGGGCACTGCATTACTCCGTAAATTGTATCAGGAATTGAAATTATCCTTTTTTCACTTACCTTGCCTTCATTAATTATGTTGATGGTGGCGTCAGGAGCAATCAGTGCGATCGTGTCAGTTTCACTTTCCATGAGGATTCTGTTTTCAATCTTGAGTATGTCTTTTCCTCCGGGAAGCTGTTTTGATTGAAAGCCAACTCCGATAGTGAATATGCCTTCGTTGCCCAGCCCGAGAATCTCTACTACCTTCAGAGCCAGGGGTGTGGGAATGTGATCGATAACCGTTCCGTTGTTGATCGCATAGACCTTGTATGCTCTTCCCATCAGCTGATACCTCCGGTTACCAGACCCAGAAGAGCCTGCCTTGCAGGGACACCGTTGTGTGCCTGAGTGAAGTAAATGGCATTGGGAGTGGCGTCAACTTCCTCAGCGATTTCATCTACTCTGGGCAGCGGATGCATGATTCGAACCTGCTCTCCAAGCACCTCTATTGTTTTCCTGTCAATCCTGTAGCCATGTGCAACGTTCTTGTATTCCTGCGGATCTCCAAATCTTTCCTTTTGAATCCTCGTTACATACAGAACATCCAGATTCATATCTGCTGCATCTTCCGGCGTATTCGCCGTACGGAAGGAAACTCCCCTCTCTGAGAGATCGGACAGAATAGTTGAGGGCATTTTCAGTGACGGTGGTGAAATGAAAACCATTTCGGCACCAAACATGGACATGGCATGGGTAAGCGAGTGGACGGTTCTTCCGTATTTCAGGTCACCCATTATGCCAATCTTGAGATTTTTAAGGCGGCCGAATTCCTCGTGAATGGTGAACAGGTCGAGGAATGTTTGAGTCGGGTGCTGGTTCGCTCCATCACCGGCATTGATTACAGGAACTGAGGCGACCTCACTGGCCAACCTTGCAGCACCCTCTACAGGATGACGGATGATCATAGCATCACAGTATCCTGTGACTGTTCTGATGGAATCAGAAAAGGACTCCCCCTTTTTCTGTGAGGATGAACCGGGATCAGCGAATCCAAAAACGTTTCCTCCACTCTTCATCACTGCCGACTCGAATGAAAGTCTTGTTCTCGTGGATGGTTCGAAGAAAAGAGACGCAATTGTCTTGTTCTTGAGGCAATTACAGTGTTTACCTGCTTTTACCTCTCCAGCTCTGGCAACAATGGTCCACAAGTCATCGATGGTCATGTCCCGCAGTGATATCATGTTCCGGCCTTTGAACGAACTCACGGTTCCTCCTATTCAGCTCTTTCCGCCGGAACTGATCACATTCAGTTCACGACGATACACCATATCGAGAGCCTCCTCATGTGACGTTGCAGTGAGAATTGTCTCGATGAAATCATTACTTCTGAGCAATCTGTTTAATCTGGCAAGAATATGTACATGCCTGTGTGGATCAGGGAAGAGGAGGAGAAAGAACAGTGACGTAAGTCTTCCACTGGATTCCCCGAATGGAAGAGGATGCGGGGGGATGATAAGCAGAAGAAGTTCTCTTTCCACATACAACTGTTTTATATCAAGAGGATGAATCAGTGCAGCTCCGCATTTCAGGGCTGTGGATATTACCGTTTCTCTCTGCTCAAGCTGCTCCCGGAGTTCTGTCGCATCATAAACTGCACCGCACTCCAAAGCCTTATGGGAGATAAATCGTAAAACACTTGATCTGGTGGATGCTTTTTGGGGGAAGTGAATTTCACTCTCAGAAAGAAGCTGAGTAATCCCGCATGAAAATGGATCCAGGCCTGCACTGTCTGCAGAAGAGTGATCTGCACGCATTAATCTTTCGGATGTAAGTGAAGTGAAATTTTCCGCCAGCCAGTTAAGCACATCCTCTCTGGGGAAAATCTTGTGACCCTGCCGGTTAATACCTTTAAGCTTGCTGGACTTTATCGCTTTCCTTGTATCCGGGAGACTTTGTCCCAGGAACCTGGCTATATCAGTCTCCGAGAGAAACACACTCATACAGAAAACTCTCCCTAATGGTTGATCCTTCGTCAGCCAATTATACTCACTCTTCCGGGCGTGTGTCCGACAATGGGCATTGACCAGATCAGTCGCACAGCCGGGAGAGAAAGATTGCAAATAAAAAGAGAATACTGTTAAGTCTTTGATGATAAACTGTGGTGACAATTGCCAGGTATGTGGTTCCATTTGCGCAGTAACGATGTTGCATGCCGGTGCTGACGCAGGGGAGTGCCCGGTTCCCGGCATGCCGCTTACCTGAGCATTCTCCTGAGTCTCTTGAAAGGAGCTTTAATGAATTCTGTTGCAGAAAGATTTATGAGATATGCGGTTGTTTCAACTGCGTCCGACCCGGACAGTTCAACAAGTCCAAGCAGTTCAAGACAGTTTGACCTTCTGAAGGGTCTGGAAAAAGAGCTGATAGAACTTGGTCTGGAGGATGTATTTCTGTCCAGAACCGGAGTTCTTTACGCCACAGTTCCCGGCGGAATTTCCGGAGATGTGATTGGTCTTATTGCACATGTGGACACCTCACCCGAGTCTCCGGGCGAAGGAGTAGCACCTCAATTGCACCGCAACTGGGATGGGCTTCCAATCCTCTTGAATAAGGAAGTTCTAATTGACCCTGCTGAATGCGCTGATATGCTCCGGTACAAGGGTGGTACTGTTATCACCAGTGACGGTTCCACACTTCTCGGTGCAGATGATAAAGCCGGTGTTGCAATTATCATGGAGACATGCAAGTGGCTGATCGAGAATCCCGCCATCCGTCGTCCGAAGGTTGTGATCGCCTTTACTCCTGACGAGGAGGTGGGTCGCGGTGTGGAGAATTTCGATGTTGATCGCTTTGGGGCGGATTTCGCATACACGGTGGACGGCGGTGAAGTTACAGAAGTATCTTCCGAGACCTTCAATGCCTGGTCGGCTGACTGGAGCATTACAGGCAGAGAAGTTCATCCTGGAAGTGCCGCCGGAAGCATGATCAACGCCGTGAGGATTGCAGGTGAATTGATTTCTCTGATGCGTTCAGAAGAAATGCCGGAGAACAGTTCAGGCAGGGATGGGTACGATTACCCTTTGTTTGTAAAAGGTACCACTGGCTCGGCAGAGGTAAAAATAATTCTTCGTGATTTTACAACAGAGGGAATGATGAAAAGACGGAGAAGGATGGAAGCCATAAGAGACTGCCTTGCTTCACTGTTCCCAGGTTCACAAATTGAGTTAATCCTGAAGGAACAGTACAGTAATCCGGGCGAGATTCTGAAGAAGGACAGACGGCTTGTTGATTATGCCCTTGAGGGAATGAAACGGAGCGGAATTGAGGTTCGGGAGGGCTCTATAAGGGGAGGTACGGATGGGTCCCGTTTGAGCTTTATGGGGGTTCCAACTGCAAATCTTCCGACTGGCGGTGAGCTGTTTCATTCAAGGCGCGAATGGGTGGCAGAGGAAGGGCTTTCCATTGCCCTTGATGGGTTAAAGAATACATTGATCATCTGGGGTGAAAAGCTTTAGCTCTTCCCCCTTGTCTCAGGCCGTTTCTCTACCTATTATCTACACTGTGGGGATGCATACAAGGAGAGGGGTAATATGAGGAGATCGGTTCTCTTCCTGCTGGTTTTTTTGCTTTCCGGTTTTGCCTATGGTGATGATGATAATGATGCTGAGTCTGATTCTCTGATCCGTTCAATTATTGATGACTTTATGTCTGCTCTGCAAGCCGGGGATGGATTAACGGCCTCAGAGTTGTTTTCTTCCCAGGCCATGGAACAGGTAGAGGTGATGCTGGTTTCCGTCAAGCAGAATCTGGACAGGGATCCGGAAGCAGCCTTGCGGCGGCTGAATGGTGCGGGTTATACAATCGAACTCAAGGCAGCAGAGGACTGGGAGATAAAGGATTATCTTTCTGCAACCCTTTCCCTTCCTATGATAACGGCAAGGTATGCACCCTACGAGCTGGAAATCAACTCGGTTACCCTGGAAGCCGGAAGCGCCCTGGTAGATATGATTTTCCGTACTGCCACAGGTGTGGAAATACCTCAACAGGCTGTAATGACATACGAGGATGATAACTGGATGATTACCAGTTTCATGGGAATTACTGCCTTTCCCTGATTACTGCTTTGCCTTAACCACTTCCACGGTTCTTGATGTTACTTCGGGGCATTGCAGGCAGTTGTCTGTTTTCAGGAAGTTTCCATTTCTCAGTCTTTTATAGCCGGTGCCGCTCCATACTTTATCAAATCCTTCCAGGATGTTACCCAGCGGGTATTCGGTATTCCAGTACGGGCATGGAAAGATAGAGCCATCCGGGTCGATAAAAACGGTGTCAAGCAGGTAAGGACACGGGTGTGCTGATGCTCTGTCGGATATTTCACTGGAAAGATGAAATTCAACACCAAGTTCTGCTGCAATCAATCGGGCTCGGGAGATTTCTTTATCCGCTTCCCGGGAACTTGTGTCTACAACCCTGTCCAGGGTGTTCAGCCCCTCATAGGGCACCAGGGGCACTGCACCCACTGAAACTGCACCAGTTCTGTGGGCAAGGTGTACAATATCTGCCAGCTGGTGAAGATTGTCTCTCTGCAGGGTTGTGCTGAACCCGATCATGGGGAACATTCTTTTGCCCCTGCCTGCGACGAGTTCGTCAATCATCGCAACAATTTTGTCAAGGTCAGCATTGTCTCTTATTGATCCATGGGTTTTGCGGTCAGAGCCATCAATTGAAATGAAGATACTGGTCGGCGGATATCGAAGGATCATCTGTATCAGTTCCCTGGTCAGGAGAGTGCCATTGGTGACCATCTGTCTGTAGGGAACACCGCTTTCATAAAGAGCTTGAAGATGATGAATGAAGTTGGGATTAGTGAGCGGTTCGGCTCCGCACGAGATTCCAACAGTTCTGGCAAGAGGAAATACATCAGTTCTGATCTTCTGGAACACTTCGCTGCTCATGTGTTTCCATTTTCTGGAAGGATCATTGTCTGAGAGCCTCATAGGACACATGGAACATCTTAAATTACAGTAGTTTGTGGTATCCATTCTCACAGTCAGCCTGCGTCTGGGATGCACAGGACGAAAGAAAGGGAACCCGTTTTTTCTTGCAATCAGTTTTTTCAGAATACTCTCCCTTCGAAGTGAAAATGATACTTCAACCCGCCCAAGGTTGCAAATGGCTGGATGGGTGAATTATTGTACTGTTCTGGATTGTCCGTTTCCGTTTTCCAGCCATTTTTCAAAGAAGGGGCCTCATGACGACGAAGAAGCCTGTTGCTGTTGTTGATTATTCAGTAGACGGATTGTCTGGAGGGCTTATCAGCTCATGGCTCAAGGTTCCCTCCATTGCAGTTAGAGTTGTTGAAGGTGAGCGGTTTCCTTCAATTTCTCCTGATGATTTCAGTGCTGTAATACATTCCGGATCTTCCCATTCAATCGTTGAGGATGCTTCCTTTATGGAAGGTGCGATTATTTTTGTGCAACGGTCAGTTGAAGCGGGTGTTCCTCAAATGGGGATCTGCTACGGTCACCAGCTTCTCGCAAGAGCTGCACTGGGACTTGATGCCGTTGCAAAGTGCAGTAACATTGAAGTCGGATGGCTGGAAGTCGATTTTCTCCCCCAGTGGCCGATTGATGGTCTTTCGGGAAGAAAGGCTGTATGGCAGTCACATTACGATTGTGTGATCAAACTCCCGGAAGGTTCAGTTATAACTGCCACAAACAGTCACACGAAGATTCAGGCATTTATGAACAGAAATATGAAATTGTTCGGTACGCAGTTCCATCCGGAATTTGACCGTAAAAAAGGGAATGAATGTTTTGCAAAAGATGTTGAACTCTTTGAAAAGAACAACATAGATCTAGAAACAGTTCTGGCTTCCGGCCCTGGTTTTCCCACCGGAGAGGTAGTTTTTGATCATTTTCTAATGACTTTCAGATAGGAGTGACGATGTTTCCAGAAGAATTGAGCAGAAAACCGGTTTGGAGATTTTTCAAAGAAATATGCGCCATCCCACACACAAGTGGTGATGAAGAGCGGATATCGCAGTATTTGAAATCTTTCGCTGAGGTGAGAGAACTTAAATTTGAACATGATGCATCCGGGAATGTTTTTATCAGAAAGCCCGGTACTGGCAATCCAGTTCTGCTTCAGGCACACATGGACATGGTGGGAGAGAAGATAGCTGGAAGTAATCATGATTTCCTTGCCGATCCTGTTCAGGTTGTTCTTCAGGGGGACAGGGTCATTGCCACAGAGACCACTCTGGGGGCTGATAACGGCATTGGCGTTGCATTGATGCTTGAGCTGCTTGACGGAGATTATCAGGGATTGCCGCCCATTGAGTGTCTCTTCACAGTTGACGAGGAGCGAGGTCTTGTAGGGGCTCTTCAGTTCCCACCCGAATGGGTGACTGCCGGGAAACTTATCAATCTTGATTCGGAAGATATTGGAAACATCTGTATTGGTTGTGCCGGAGGCAGAGATATCAGGATAACTCTGCCCGGAGAATCACAGGAGTATTCAGGCCCGGTGGTCAGGATCACAGTGGATGAGCTTAATGGAGGGCATTCTGGTATGGAAATCAGTTCCTGTAATGCCAACGCCATTCAGCTTGCAGCCCGTCTCTGCCGGCAACTGGAAGAACTGCTGGGGGGAAGGCTGATAAGCATTTCAGGTGGAACCAAACACAACGCAATTCCAAGAAATGCAGAGGTGTCAGTGGCAGTGGAGGATCCTGCAAGAGCCAGAGTTCTGGTTTCCATAATTACAAATGATTTTCTTGAGGAGTATGCTGGAATTGAAGAAGCAATTGCCGTAAAATGTGAGGAAACAAGGGTAGACCGCTGTCTCACCGAGGATTCCTCTGCGAAGATGATTGACCTTCTCCTGGCTCTGCCGCATGGTGTTAAAAAGATGAGCGGTGTGGTTGACGGTCTTGTAGAAACCTCATGCAATCTGGCAATTGCAACATGGAAAGATAACGAGCTTTCTGTTCTTCTAAGCGTCAGGAGTGCTGTGGAGCCGGCAAAGGATGCACACTGTGAGAGTATTGCCGCAGTTGGTCGGCTGGCTGGTGGCTGTGTTTCCATGGGTAACGGTTATCCCGGATGGGCACCCGATCAGTCATCCGGGCTTCTTAAAACCACTCAGGCTTCCTTCCGCCAGTACTTTGGATCAGAACCTGTGATTGAAGCAATCCACGCGGGGCTTGAATGCGGAATAATCGGACAGCGCGTGGGTAATCTTGATATGATCAGCCTGGGTCCTGATATCAGCGATGTTCACATACCGGGCGAATCGGTAAGTGTTACTTCCGTTAAGACCTTTCTCGAATACCTTACAGATCTGTTAAGAAGACTTGCCCAGTGAAACAGCTCCTGATTCTTCAGGATCCGGGAGTTTCTCGGGAAAGAACACTTGCCGTTGCAGGTAGAGAACTTCCAGGCTGGGATGTTACTCATGGAGATATTCCAGATGGTCATAATGCCCTGCTTACTGTTAACTCTCCAGTAGACAGCGAAAAAATGAAAGCTGTAAATGGTGGTATGATTTCTGTTGCATTTACCGGATACGATCATGTTGATATGAAAGCTGCCGGCAGACATGGAGTTGCTGTAAGTAATGTGCCCGGATATTCAACAAACAGTGTTGCGGAGCTTGCTTTCGCTCTCACTGTTATGTCCATGCGCGACCCGAGAAAGAAGCATGGTATTGAACTTCACGGAAAAACCGTGGGAATTATTGGAACTGGTTCTATTGGTTCAGCAGCAGCAGCTCTATTCAATGCAGCATCCTGCCGGGTTCTCGGATGGAGCAGATCCGAAGACCCCGATTTTCCCGGCAGATACACCGGATTGTCATTCCTGCTTGAGAATTCAGATGTTGTGTCTCTCCATCTTCCCCTTATGGAAAAAACAAAATCATTTATGAATACTGAGCGGTTTTCAATGATGAAGCGGGGGGCGATACTGGTCAACACCGCCAGGGGAGGTCTTGTGGAACACACCAAATTGCAGGAGCTTCTTCTCAGCGGGTATCTCGCCGGTGCAGGACTCGATGTTACTGCTCCAGAGCCATTGCCCCCGGAGAACATCCTTCACAGAATACCGGGAGTTGTAATCACTCCCCACAGTGGTTTCAATACAGAAGAAGCTCTTGAGAGAAGAACATTGGAAGCCTTGAAAAATGTGGCTGCATGGTCCCGGGGAGAAAGGCGGAACAGAGTTGATTGATTTTGAACGAATTACCAGGCTTGCAGGGGAACTTTTTCATGAGAGAGCTGATCTGAATTGCAAGCAGGCCGTACCTGTAAGCGACAATCAAATTGTAAGACTCAAAGCTCAAGGATGCAGCTCTGACAACTGGAGCCTTGTGATGTTCACTCCCCAGTCTGATTTCAGTCTGGTGGGTAACTGCTGTTTTCTGGGTGAGCTTCATATCCACATTCCAGAGGGAATTCTCTCAGATACAATATTTGAAAACTGTGAAATTGAGGGGCCGCTGACTGCCAGATCCAACAGGAAGATTACATCGATGACTCTGCTTCCCGGGTCGGTAGTTGAATACTGCGGCACCATTCATTGGAACTCAATTCCCGGCACCATGGATGCTTTCATTAATGCCGGTGTTGAAACCGGTGAAAGGAAGGTTCCGATTATTCCTCATTTCGACCACAATGATGTCGCCTTTCTGGGGTCCGCGGCCGGTCGGGGAGCTGTGGAAGAGTGCATTCTCCTCAGAAATGAAATACGGGACAAGTTGAGAGGTGTAATCGGCAGGGATGCCGTTGTCTCCCATTGCTCATGTATTCAGAACAGTCTGATTCTTGATAAAGGGCGGGTAAGCAACGCCACAGCTGTCCGGGGATCAATACTGATGAACGGTGCTTCAGCCGGGGATGGTGCCCTGGTAAGGAACAGTGTTCTTCAGTGGAATTCCTCTGTGGACTCTTTTGCAATTGTGGAAAATTCCATAGTGGGTGAATGTGCAGTTGTGGAAAGGCACGGGAAACTCACAGACTCATTTCTCGGGGCTGACAGTGTTCTGGGTGAGGGAGAGGTAACAGCCAGTGTGGTCGGGCCTCTTACTGGAATTCATCATCAGTCCCTTCTTATTGCCGCCATGTGGCCCGGTGGACGGGGTAACATTGGCTATGGTGCAAACATTGGCAGCAATCACACCTCAAGGCTTCCAGATCAGGAAATCAAACCGGGTACAGGTCAATTCTTCGGTCTCAGTACATCAGTTAAGTTCCCTGCGGATTTCAGCCGAAGTCCCTTTACGATTATCGCAACTGGTCTGACAACTCTTCCACAACGGGTAAGTTTTCCTTTCTCGCTCATTACCCTTCCCCACAAACGGCCGCAGAATGTACCTGACGGATGGTGCAGACTTATTCCCGGCTGGATGTTGAGCGAAAATCTGTATTCAGTACTGAGGAATTCCTGGAAGTATAAGAATCGATTGCGGGCTGTACGTACAACGGTGGATACTTCTGTGTTTTCAGAAGAGGTATTGGAACAGGTCAGGGATGCAAAAGAAAGGCTTGAACAGCATTCAGGTTCCAGTATTCCAGGTGTGGGGAAAAACTTCGTAACTGAAGAGGACAGACTGAAAGGCATTGAGGTTTACAGGAAATGCCTTAGAAGTCTGGAACTCTGGAAGAAACATCTCACAGAGAGTTTAAATGCCGGTGAAACCGGTGAAATTCTTGATCTGCTCCGATATGCAAGAAGTACCACGATCTCTTCCAGGGCTAAAGACTACAAAAGGGGTGACAGAATAATAGATGACTATCTGGCGGTAAGACCCCTCCAGGAAGAAGATGAGTTCATTCAGGATTTTGAGGCATTTTACAAAAAAATCGTCAAACAGCTGGATCGAAATTGACGAACCGTTACAGATGAAATCTGCTTACGGGATCGGTCTGTGTATTGCTCTGGGGTCGGTAGCAGAGGCTCTTTCTGAAATTGTGCCGTTTGGCTCTGTTGTTGTTGCCATACTGCTGGGAGTTGCAGTGGGCAATACACTGAAACCCGGAGAAAGATTTACCCCCGGAATCTCTTTCAGTGAAAAGCAGATTCTGGCTTTCGCTGTGGCCCTCATGGGAGTGAATCTGAACTTCATGATTCTGAAGGATCTGGGTTATCAATCCATTCTGATTGTAGTTGCTGCCATGGCTGTGACCATTTCTTCCTCTCTTCTTTTTGCAAAGATATATAAATTTGACAGGAAATTCGCGCTTCTTATAGGAATAGGCAATGGTATCTGCGGCAGCTCTGCAATCGCCGCCACAAAAGAGATAATCGGTGTTGATGAAGAAGAGGTGGGGTTATCTGTTGCGGTTATCAACTTTTTGGGAACCATTGGGATATTCCTGCTTCCACTGATTGGAACCGTTGTTTTAAAGTTCTCTGAAGTAAATACAGGTCTGCTTATTGGGAACACATTGCAGGCAGTTGGTCAGGTGGTTGCTTCAGGGTTTTCAGTGGGTGAATCAGCAGGGCAGACCGCAACAATAGTGAAGATGACAAGGGTTCTGATGCTGACTCCCGTTGTTTTTATGCTTATTGCTTTCTTTCGCCGGAATGGCTCAAGAAGTGGGTCAGGTCGGAGGCAAAACAAAATTCCACTGTTCATTGTTGGATTTGTTCTGTTCTCTCTTGTACCTACCTTTCATCTTCTGCCGGAGAATGTGATTCATGCAATAAGCAGGCTCAGTCATTATGCTCTTGTTGTTGCCATGGCCGGTATAGGGGTGAAAATTACATTCAGCAGCATCATGCGCGACGGCAGAACCGCACTGCTCATAGGAACTTCAGTATTTCTGCTTCAGATACTGTTCAGCAGCAGCATGATCTTCGTTTTACTGAGATAACTCAATTTTCAGGGTCCATCCGTGAAGACATGGAATTTCATCAACTGTCAGTCCTGGTATTTCTACGGTCAGCTTGTTCGGTTCTGTGATTTTCCATGGAATCGACCCGGTGTAACCGAGCATTCTGATACTCTTAACATTCTCTGCTCCGGACAGCTCTACTTCGAGAGTTTTGAGCCATTTTGTGAAAATACAGAACAGTGTGTTTTCTTTTTTCGTGAAAAACACATTTTGTGTTTTGTTTGACTGTTTTTGCATGGTGCTTTTCCGGGTGTCATAAATGGCCTCTCCATTGATATGGAGCCAGTTGCCAATATCCATCAGTCTCTGCTGCATTATCACAGGAATCAGCCCGTCTGCTGCTGGACCCACATTAAGCAGAAGGTTACCTCCGTGGCTTACAATATGAATTAACTCATGGATCAGTTCTTCTGAGGTGTTGTAGTCATCAATATTTTCTGCTCTGTTGATACCGTAAGATTCACCCATTCCTCTGCTTTCCTCCCAGGGGTGGTTGAATACCGTGCCTTCAGTGTCGTTGTATTCACTGGAATAGTAATCTCCGTGACTGCCGGGCATGTCTTTGCAGAAACGGTCATTAACTACAATTTCATTTTTTACAGGTGAATCATTGTAGAGCCAGGCCAGAAATTCTTTTGTCTTCCAGTGTTCATCAGACCCGTCCCATTCCCCTCCATCGGAGAAGATAAGGGAGGGTTTGTATCTGGTTACAAGTTCCCTCAGCTGGAAGTTAAGCACCTGATCCACATACTCGTTCTCTGACAGACCGTATTTCTCTATGATCTCGTCAGGCAGGAAGTAGCCGGTTTCTGTTCTGTGTGTCCAGCAGCTTTCCCAGTCGATAATAGAGTAGTAAAGACCCATTTTCATACCTGCATTTTTTACAGCGCGGGTCAGTTCACCCACCAGATCCCTTTTGGGCCCAGTGTCCATTGAATTCCAGTTTTTCTTGTGCGGGCTTTGTGTAGGCCATAAGGAATAACCGTCGTGGTGTTTTGTTGTGAGTACAACATATTTTGCCCCTGATTTTTTAAAAAGATCGGCCCACTGATCCGGCTGGAACAGTTCAGCTTTGAACATTGGTGCAAAATCTCTGTATTCAAAATCTTTCCCGAAGTTCTTTCTGTGAAATTCCCGTCCGCCGTTTTCTTCATTGTACATCACACTGGCGTAGTACCATTCCGCATATGAAGCAAACCTGCCCGGTTCCAGTTTCCGCCAGGCCGGTACGGAGTAAATACCCCAGTGAACAAAAATCCCGAATTTAGCATTTTCAAACCAGCGGGGGATCGGCCGTGTATCGAGAGATTGCCATGATGCCTTGTATCCGTCTGTTTTATTCATTGTTCTTTCCCTGTGGTGATATTTTTTTGTTGAAACGGTCGATTGTTTTTTGCCATTCCTGCTGGTCTTCGGGATGATAAACAGCGATGTCAAACGATCTGCGAATCAGTTCTCTGCCTGCCCGGAGGTTCTTTATTTTACCCAGTGCGATTGCCTGTACGATCAGGTTGCCGGTTACAGATCCTTCAGCCGGCCCGGCATAAACCGGCAGGCCGGTTGCACTGGCAGTGAGCTGGCACATAAGAGGGCTGTGGCATGCACCTCCCAGAAGGTGGATGCACTCAATGGGGTTTTTATGGATACTTCTTAATTCATCCAGAGCTTCCCGGTAAAGAAGAGCCAGGCTGTGGTATGCACAGCTGATGTATTCCGCGTCGGTTACAGGGTGTGCCTGTCTCGTTTTTTGAAAGAATTGGTTGAAGGCTTTCTTCATGGAAGCAGGGTTGAAGAATGAGGGATCGTTGGGATAGACCAGATGTCTGCATGGGGGAGCTGTAAGTGCGGCCTGCTCCATTTCGGAATATGTCAGTTGATTAACAATGTCTTTCTGCAGTTCGCGGATGATCCATAGACCCATAAGGTTTTTGAGAAGCCTGAACCCGCCGCCTGCGGCACCTTCATTGGAGTAACCCTTTTGCAAAGCGGTTGTTGTACATACAGGCACTTTTACTTCCACGCCCATCATGCACCATGTTCCGGTACACAGAAAGGCATGGTTGTCATCAGTTGCGGGCACCGCAGCAACGGCAGAAGCTGTGTCGTGCCCTCCAACTGCAATAACCTGAACGGGATTGTTATGAGCCCGGAACTCCGGTTTAATCTCTCCAAGGTGAGTGCCGGGCATAACAGGTTTTGAAACCAGCTGCGAAGGGAATTTAAGAGCATTCAGAATTTCCATATCCCAGTCCCGCTTGGACGCGTTTAGCATTTGCGATGTGGAGGCTGCAGTAAATTCGTTGGCACAGGTTCCGCTGAGCAGATAGTTGAAGTAGTCAGACATCATCAGCAGACGGATTGTTTTCTTAATGGATTCCGGATTTTCCTCAATCTGGGCTGAAAGCTGGTACAGTGTGTTGTACCGATGAAAATTGATACCTGTTTTTTGAAAAAGCAGCTGTTTTGATATCAGTTCTGTAAATTTCTCAATTCTGCCTTCAGTGCGTTTATCCCGATACGCAACAGGCTGTTCCACCGGTTTCCCGGAGTGATCCAGCAGAACATAATCAACACCCCATGTATCAACGCCAATGCTCAGCGGTTCGGTTTCATGTTCTTTTGCAAGGCTCAGGGCGGTTTTTATGTTTTCTGCAAGCTCATCCGGATTCCAGCGGTCATGACCATCAACATGCTGTATGTTGTTGGGAAATCTGCTGACTTCTTCAAGGGTCAGTTTCCCGTCTGCAAAAATGCCCAGCACAAGCCGGCCGCTGCCGGCTCCCAGATCAAGTGCCAGGCAGCTGTATTTCATTTCTAAAACTGTCTTGAACGGATACGCTTTGTTTCATTCTCGCCACCGTTGAGCAGGTATAGAAGCGGCATGGGTCGATCAACACCCTCTATGAATTCTGGTCGAGCCTGCCATGGTGTGGCGGAAATGACACTGGTCATATCCATCCAGTACTGCAACCGTGCGGGAGTAATACCCCAGTTCATGTGGAAGTGGTTGGCAGGTGCATACTGTTTGTATTCAGTCATGGAAGCATATTTTGGAACAATCCACGAGTGGGGCCAGGTTACATTGGAGCTGCCGGCAACAACAGCAGCCAGCTTTTCAGGCAGATCTACAGTGCAGGCTTCATCCCAGAACATACTGAACATCCCGGTCATTTCGCTGTAGGCCAGACGCCCGGCGATTCCCTGAATTCCCCCCGGAGAAACAAAGCTCACGCTGTTGCCGCCACCGGGGAAGTAGTAGAGTTCAGCCCCGGGCATGGAAACATTTTTCATGATTTCATCTGAGGCAGCTTCGGGAGACGCCGCCCAGTTAAGGCTTGCAGAGCCTGAGTTGTTTCCATCAACTATCCCTTTTTTGGCCCACAGTCGGGATGTGTCAAAGGGAATGCCAAGTTCTGCGCATTTTTTCTTCAGTTCCCACGGCTCCCATACTTTGCGGAAATCCATGAACAAAGGCGGTGTCCCGCCACCAAGCCAGCTGCCGAAGAGCATGGTCAGTGTTCCCTGCATATCTGCCTCTGTGCCGAACGGAATTGCAGCTTTGGGGCCGTTGTGATCGAAGGTGGAGTTCATGAGTGATTCAGCCATGTCGCAGATTGGAAGGGGGGTGCCGCGAAGATCACTGCCCCATTCCAGCTGGTTCATAAATGCGCCGCCAACAGCATTCATGTCTACAAGAAGGTCACGCATTATCAGGTACATGGCAAGGGACCGGTTCAGCTGGTCATTGGCATTCTTGTGGCGAAGATCAAGACGATTGCCCAGATGATTTTCTATCCATTTACGCAGTGCTGCCAGCTCTTTGTTGTCATAAGCACCTTTGTTGAGCATATCGGCCAGCAGTTTCATGTCCAGGCGGGTTACTTCAAGTCCGAAGGCTCTCCGGGTGGCATTAACATGCGTGAGAGCAGTTTCCATGCCCATGGAATCGTGGCCGAAGCAGACAACGCGGCGACCTTTCAGCCCGGCAAAAGTAAGTGCCGCATAGCCCCAGTTCAGCAGACCGGTGATGGTTGACGGAGAGATGTTCGGGTACATACCGGTTTCGTCCCATGACCCTACATTCAGATGTGTAAGGCGACCGGTCTGTGCAAAGGCTCCGTTAACAGCATGAGCAAACACCACACCGGGTTTTGGCGCGCTGTTGCCGCAGGTAATGTTCAGGGGCATATCTTTCGGAAAGTGTGCCATCAGGCTCATGAGTGAAAGCTGTGGAAAGGCCCATGTGTCCGGAGTGCAGATGATTGCATCAACACCGGCATCTTTGAACTGTGCTGCAACCGTATCCGCCTGTTGTTCCCCGTCAATAAGGAGAGGGCTCCAGACAACATTGAAATCAACATCGTTCTGCATCTTCAGTTTATCAGCAAGAATGCCTGCTGTTTTCTCAACAATGCTGACTGTACGATCGCGGGAATCCCCGCCTATTCTCGGGTCACCGGCAGCACATACTCCGAAGGTTACAGAGTTACTTGTTTTCCTGTTATCTCCGATAGAAAGTCTTGTAGCTATGCACATAATCCGCACTCTCCATGTGTTGTATTCAACAGCAAGATTACATCAAAATACTTCATTGCACAACAGGCAATATTACATCAGAATACGTCATTTTGCCAGTGTCGGCATGCGGCGACAGGTTACGGAAGAGCGGTCTGAAATCCGTGCAGAGGCGACTCCCGCTAAAATTTGCTGTTTCTCAGGGTTGTTATTATATTTGAACAATTGTTCAAGTATAATAATATATTTGCGGAAAGAGGTTCCATATGCAGTTTCTGAATGAATTCATACAGGCAATCTGGAGTACCGGCATCGCCCTTGCCCCTTCACTTTTTCTTGGTCTTCTTATTGCCGGAGTACTTCATGTATTTGTGAAGCGGGAGAGAATTTTCAGCCACATGGGAAAACCCGGATTGCACAGCTCTTTAAAGGCAAGTGTGATCGGTGTTCCACTTCCTCTCTGTTCATGCGGCGTGCTTCCGGCAGCTCTGAGCCTCAGAAAAGATGGAGCCAGCAAGGGGGCGGCTGTAAGTTTTCTTGCCAGTACTCCTCAGACCGGAGTTGATTCAATTGCAGCAACATGGGCTCTCCTTGGCTGGCCGGTAGCGTTGGCAAAGGTTATTGCTGCATTTGTTGCCGGTGTGGTCAGCGGCACGATCGTGGATGTTCTGGACAAAGGGAATGGACACAGTTCTGCCCCGGTTTCCAGCGCGGTTGTGGAAAAAGGATCCATTCCAGGTAGAATCTGGAGATACGCTTTCGGTACCCTTTTTCGGGACATATATCTCTGGCTCTTCATTGGAGTGGCAATATCCGCAGTGGTAACGGTGTTTATTGAACCCGGTCAGCTTGCAGAGTACCCGGTTCTTGCCGGACCCCTTGGTATGCTTGCAGCTCTTGCCATTGGAATTCCTTTGTATGTCTGTTCGGTGTCTTCAGTTCCCATTGCCGCCGCTCTTGTTTACACTGGTTTTCCAGTGGGCAGTGCTCTTGTGTTTCTCATGGCTGGCCCGGCTACCAATGCAGCTACCATGGGTGCTGTGAGAAAAAGTCTGGGAAAATTGTCATTCTGGAGTTACATACTCACTGTAATTGGCGTGAGTCTTCTGGCAGGGCTGCTGTTGAATGATCTTGAAATACCAGTAAGTACATTGATGCACCACCATGGCAGCTCCGGTGTTCAGGGAACTTTGAGTATTGTTGCAGCAGCTCTTTTCTTTCTGGCAATTGCATACTACGCCGTCAAGGATGCTTTACACAAATTCCGCCCGACAGACTCTATTGCCCTCGCCGGTTCCAGCAGTATTACTTACAGTGTTTCTGAAATGACTTGTCCGAATTGTGTCAGATCAGTTTCAGAAGCCCTCGGCAAGTTGTCCGGAGTGAATTCAGTTTCAGTATCACTTGAATCCGGTACCGCTGTTGTGGTTCCTTCAGCCGGTTATTCCAGCCAGAGCATTCTTGATGCTCTGCTGGAGATAGGTCACGAAGGCAGGATTAAGAAGGAGGAAAAAGAAAATGGAGCAAGATGTTCCTGCAGTTCATGTGAAAGTTGATGAAGTAGAGCAGCTTGCAGACCTGTTCAGTCAAATTTCGGATCCTACCAGGTTGAAAGTACTGTTGCACCTTCTGGGTGGAGAACAGTGCGTATGCACCATTGCAGAGCAGCTTGATGTGTCGGTGTCTGCAGTTTCACATCAATTGCGCAGACTGAGAACGGGTGGACTGATCTCTCGCAGGAAGCAGGGAAGGCATGTATATTACCGTTTGGCGGATGATCATGTAGGAACACTGATTTCGGTGGGTTTCGAGCACATCAGAGAATAGAACAGGAGGTCAAATGCCGTCTTTCTGGCCGTTTCTTTTGGGATCTGTTCTGTTTGTTTTTATGATTGTTGTCCTTGTAAAAAGGGTGTTTCCCGGTATCAGCTACACCTCTTTGAGGAAATTGAAGCTGAATGCCGATGCTGTTGGTGCTATCCCCCTGTTGACACTGACAATTGACAGGTCCGGTACTATACAGGCTGTACACTCTATCCCATCCGATTTTCCCGATCACAGTAATTCTGAATACACTGGTAGAAACTGGTGCAAGTTTATTCACAAGGACTTTCATCAGGATTTCATGAATGCTGTGGAAAAAGCCGCTTTTTCCGGAACTCTCCAGGGTTTCCGGTATTCCGTCAAAACAGATTCAGGACTTCGCTGGTATGCGGGTGGGGTTGTGAAAACTTCAGAAGATAGCCTTCTCCTCACTGTAAAAGATTTCACAGAGAGCAAAATAACCAGAGAAAAACTTGATATGTCCCATCATTATGAGGATATGACAACCTTCATTCTTGATACCACCTCCATGACTATTACTTTTGATCAGGAAGGTTTTATCAGCAGGTGGTCAGGCAGAGATATTCCCAAAGTTATTGACTTTGATGAAGCAGTGAAGCTGGTATCTCAATCTGATGCCCGGAAACTTATCAAGGCATTTGAACAGGTCATATCCGGAGTTGAGCATGTTCCTGTGGTAAATGTAAAATTTGCCGGTGGTTCCGACCCTGAACCCCACTGGATCAGCGTCAGAGGCTTTGCGGTTAAAGGTAATTCCAGTGACAGGGCGTCGACCATTCTTGGAGTTATCCGGGATATTACTGAATCCATTTGCGCTGAAGATCAGCTTAAGACCCTGAATCTCATGCTTAAGAATGTACTTGATACTGTTCCTGTTAGCCTGTACTGGAAAGACAAGAATCTCAAGTATCAGGGAGCCAGCCGTGTTTTTCTCAATGACAATGGCTTGGATTCAGAAGATTATCTGGATGAAAATCTGTGGATTACAGAGAGATCCAGGCAGATTGAGCAGCAGATTATAGCAACAGGAAAATCCGTTCTGAATAGACATGAAAATTTTTCGATGCCAGGCGCAAAGGATCGAACAATCAACATCAGCAGAGTACCTCTCAGATCACCGTCCGGGGCGATTATCGGTCTGATGGTGGCATATGTGGATGTGACAGAGAACATTCAATTCAGAGATCAATTGATGCGGCGGAAGGAATTTCTCTCCGGGCTTGTTGACAATCTACCCGTTGGTTTCTTCGCAAAGGATCCTTCAACAGGCATGACATACAGGATCTGGAACAGGGAGATGGAAGAAATCTTCGGTTTTACAGCCTCAGAGGCCGTGGAACAGAGGGATTGGAATCTTTTCGGCACCCAGGCAGCTGTAATGCTGAAAAGTGATGACGACGCTTTAATGGCTGATCCTGATTCCGGAAAAATAGCCAGGATATATAAACTCCGTGGCAGGAACGGTTTGAGAACTGTGAGCATGGTCAGAGTTCTTCTTTATGATGAACTGCTCGATTCAACTCTGGTTGCCGGTGTTGTTGATGACATTACCAGAGAGAATGAACTGGAAGATCAACTCAGACAATCCCAGAAAATGGAGGCTATCGGCAGATTGGCAGGAGGAGTTGCTCATGATTTCAACAACCTCCTCCAGGTCATGATGGGTTCTGCTGAAATTGGCGTCAGGGGTACCAACTCCGCTGAAAAATCCTTCAATCAGATACTTCATGCAGGAGAAAAGGCGATGTTTCTTACCCGACAGCTTCTTTCCTTCAGCAGAGATGAGAGTTTTAATAGAAGTGTGTTTACCGTGGATCACCGTGTTGGTGAATTCGTTCGGATGGTAAACAGGATCATAGGTGCCAATGTAAAACTGGAATTTGCAGCTGGAGCACCCGGAGCACAGATCAACGGTGATCCTTTCCAGCTTGAACAGGTTCTGATGAACCTTCTTGTGAATGCCAGAGATGCAATTTCTGAAGGCAGAGACGGTTTGATAAATGTGGAAACTTCTGTCTCAAAAGTGTCCTGTTTTGCTGGAAGCGGACCTGTTGAGTGCGCAGTTATTTCAGTAAGCGACACAGGAGAGGGTATCCCGGAAGAAATCATGGATAAGATCTTTGAGCCCTTCTTTACCACCAAGTCTCAGGATAAGGGAACCGGTCTGGGGCTTGCCAGCAGCTATGGTATTGTTGCAAAGCATGATGGCGTAATACTGGTGGAAAGTACTCCGGGGGAGGGTACCCGTTTTGATGTGTGTATTCCCTTGCATTATGGAAGTCTGGAAAAAGCGGTTGAAAGAGAATCCAGAGAAATACATGACGAACCCCTCTATTCTTTGACTATTCTGCTTGCTGAAGACGAGGAGATGGTTAGAGAGGTAGCGAAAACTATTCTTGAGGCCGCGGGTCATTCGGTTATAGAGGCTCAAGATGGGGTAGAAGCAGTGAAGCTGTTCTTCGAGAATCGTGATGTTGTTGATCTTCTGGTTTTTGATGCCATGATGCCGGTGATGAATGGCAGCGAAGCATTCAGCAAGATTCACGCTGTTGCCCCCGACATTCCAGTTCTGTTCTGTACCGGCTACAGCGGAGATACCCTTGCAAAATCTTTTTCAGGGGCTGAGAAAACAGATGTTCTTCAAAAGCCCTATGCTGCCGATGACCTTCTTGAAGCCGTGAAAAACCTTAAACTGAGGAATTTGTAGATCCGGGCAGCAAACCCCGGAATCATTATCGAACGGAACAAGCGGGACAGGGAACAGGTCTTATCTCTCCCTTGAGAAAACAGCAATTTGCCAGTTTTTCCGAGTACTTGACAGTGTTGTGGAACGGGAAGGGCAAAAAGTAGCATATTACCGCCCATGAAAGAAAGCATCAGACTGATCAGCGGAGAGGAAATCTCCAGAGCGGTGGCCTCTCTTTACGCAGGGGCGTGTATTGGCCCTCATCACAGTGTTGAAGAAAAGCTGACCGGGATACTTGCAGGGGAAAACCCCGGCCCCGGCAGGGAAGCACTGGAAATAGAGATTGACAACCTGAAGATTGCAGCAGAAACAGGATTGCCTATCTGTCAGGATACGGGAACCGCTGTTGTGTTTGTTGAATTGGGAAATCTGGTCTGTATTCCCGACTGCTCTCTTGCTGAAGCGGTAAATAAGGGTATCAGTCGAGCCTGTTCCGGGTCATATCTGCGTCCTTCTCAGGTGTTTCCACCTCTTGGTGACAGAATAAATACCATGAACAACACTCCCGCTGTCATTCACCTGGAGCATGTGTCCGGTTCCGAAATAAAAATCTCGGTTCTTGCCAAGGGGGCAGGCAGCGAAAATGTATCCAGTTCTGTAATGCTTCCACCTCTGGCCGGTTCATTGGGAATAATCAATCTGGCGGAGAGCTGTGTTCGCGCCGGGGCCTCCAAGGCCTGTCCGCCGGTTATTGTAGGAATCGGTATCGGGGGAAATCTGGAAACCAGCGGTATCCTGGCGAAGAAGGCTCTGCTTCGGGATCTTGGAATTGAAAACACCGTACCCGAACTCCGGGAGCTTGAAAAGCAGATAACAGAGAAACTCAACGCTACAGGTATAGGACCCCAGGGTTTTGGCGGGAAAACAACTGTAATGGAAACAAGAATACTGCAGTCGGCATGTCACATGGCTTCACTTCC
Source organism: Candidatus Sabulitectum sp. (assembly GCA_023139045.1). Classification (GTDB taxonomy): domain Bacteria; phylum Fermentibacterota; class Fermentibacteria; order Fermentibacterales; family JCC-6; genus Sabulitectum. The sequence goes on along the minus strand of JAGLOJ010000031.1, from coordinate 7,317 downwards.
TGTTACTGTCTGCATAGAGTGTCATGCCCACAGAACAGCATCATGCGTGTTGTAACACTGCCGGTATCCGGGGAGGTTCTGAAGTCTCTGAAAGCCGGAGAGCAGATACTGCTTTCAGGGCTGGTAGCTACAGCGAGGGATGCAGCTCACAATCTTATGCTGAATACAGGTTCAGTGCCTTTTGATATTGCAAACATTCCCATTTTCTACACGGGCCCCTCGCCTGCCCCGCCCGGCCATGTGATAGGTTCGTGTGGTCCCACCACTTCGGCAAGAATGGAACCTTTTATTCCTGATATGTTAAGGCTCGGAATGAAAGTAGTTATTGGAAAAGGCGAAATGAGTGAAAAGACGAGAAAGCTCTTTCACAAACATGGCGCGGTTTACCTGGCTGCAACAGGCGGTGCTGGAGCTCTCGCATCGACAAAGATAAAATCAAGAAAAATAGTAGCCTGGGAACATCTGGGCCCGGAGGCGGTTTCTATTCTGGAACTGGATAATTTACCCGTCTTTGTGGCCTGGGATCTCCATAATGGCAGCATATATACCAGGAAACTCTCTGACAATGAGCGTTGAGTAGATGCTGTATTTTCAGACAGTCTACTCAAGGAGATGATAATGACACCGAACGAAGCTCTTTTCGAAATAAGAAGCAGACTGACAGAGGAACAGGGAGAGAAAGCAACCACCGAGTTCCTGTTCAAACTTTCCCTCGATGCACATGAATTTCACGGCGGGAAAATGATGACAATTCCCCTTGTGGACGAAGTAGATAATGGCTGGCTTGAAGTATGGTATACCCCGGGAGTCTCTTCTGTTTCCAGAACCATCAGGGATGATAATCGAAGCTCATTTTCTCTTACATCCCGCGGAAGAACAGTGGCTGTTGTAAGTGATTCCACGCGTGTTCTTGGGGATGGCGACTGTACTCCTCCCGGCGGTATGGGTGTCATGGAGGGTAAAGCCCTGTTGATGAAGCTTCTTGGAGGACTTGATGCAGTTCCAATCTGCCTTGATATAAACAAGGATATAGACAGGCTTGTGGATACGGTCAATGCAATCGCACCTTCTTTCGGAGCAATAAACCTTGAAGATATTGCACAGCCCGGATGTTATATCGCACTGAAAAAATTGCAGGAGAGTTGTTCAATTCCGGTATGGCATGATGATGCTCAAGGCACTGGTTGTGTGGTGCTTGCAGGGTTGCTGAACTCGCTCAAAGTAGTGAACAAAAAGATCAACAATGTCTCAATTGTATTTTTTGGTGCAGGTGCAGCCAATTCAACTGCAGCAAGGTTGATGATTGCTGCCGGTGCTGACCCCGGTCGAATCACCATGTTTGATGAAAATGGTGCTTTGGGGCCGGAGCGGACTGATTTTAACGGTGAGGGATGGGAGTGGCACAAAGAGCTCTGCCGAATCACAAATTCAGGGGGTTTCTCTGATGTTCGTGAAGCAGTAAAAGATGCAGATGTTTTCATTGCCGCCTCAAAATCTGGACCTGATGTGGTTCACCCCATGTGGATAAAGAAAATGGCCGATGATGCTATTGTTTTCGCCTGTGCAAACCCCATACCGGAAATATTTCCGTCCGACGCAATGAATGCCGGAGCCGCTATTGTGGCCACAGGCCGTGGCGATTATCCCAATCAGGTCAATAACTCTCTTGGTTTTCCGGGAATTCTGAAAGGTGTTCTGCTCACAGGTGCCTCCGCCATCACCGACAGAATGGCAGTTGCCGCAGCAAGAGCCATTGCCGACTATGCTGTACAGGGAATCATTGGACCGGGCAGGATACTTCCTTCAATGACGGATACCGGTCTTTTTCCTCATGTGGCTGCAAAAGTTGCTTCAGCAGCACAGGCAGAGGGAGTGGCAAGGTTTTATCCATCGGAGGAGGAGGTTTTTAAAGCAGCTTCAGCAGACATGGAGAATGCAAGGAAAGCGTGGGCTGCCGTTACAGCTTCCGGGGCCGTTAAAAAGTACCCCGGAACGAGAGTGAAAGAATTGATGGAGGAAATTATTTCCCGGTATCAGTAGAGTTCGAACTTGGCAAGTCTTCCATCGAGACCACCGGAGAATAATTGTTTTCTCCAGGATGTTCTGAGGCCTACGTGTTTGAGAAGTTTTCTGTCTCCCAGGTAGATGTATGCTTCAGAGCCTGAGCATTTCTTCTTCATGAAGTCTCCGAAATCCCTGATGAGTTCTTCTGCAACTCCCTCTGCCAGTCTAATGCCGTGTGGCGGGTTGGTGAGGATCGTGCAGGAATTGTATCCGGGATGGGTGTGCCAGTCTCGTCTGGTTATCTGAACATTCCTGCCGTCTCTGAAGCAGCCAAGATTGATTCTGGTGGCATTTACAGCTCGGGATGTAATGTCAGACCCCGATAAAAGTCCTTCAGGAAGAGCAATGATTTTGTCGTCTGCCCCTGCCATTACATTCTTCCAGATAAGCTTGCTGAATTCATCCATATGGAAGAAGCCCCATTTTTCTCTGTAGAACCCGGCCGGTATTCTGCAGTATTTCATAAGAGCTTCACAGAGCAGGGTTCCCGATCCACACATGGGATCAACCAGCGGTTTCTCACCGTTCCAGCCGGACATTTCCAGTGCAGCAGCGGCGATGGTCTCCCGCATGGGGGCTTTAACAGATTCCATTCTGTAACCTCTGCGGTGCAGAGACCCTCCGGAAAGATCAAGACGTATCTCGGCATTGTTACCCCTGATACGGAGATCGAGGTTCACATCCGCTTCATACCTGTCAACGGACGGTCTTTTTCCACTGATCTCTCGAAAGTGATCTACGATGGCGTCTTTGAGCCTGAGAGTCGCCCATTTTGAGTGGCTGATATTGGAGCCGGATGCAGCACCGCTAATGGCAAATGTATGATTAACACCGAAAATGTTTTCCCAGGGGTATTTCAGAGCTTTCTGGTACAGGTAATCGGAAGAGTGACATCCGAAGCCAACCAGAGGAAGCAGAAACCTGTCAAACAGACGGGATTCGTAGTTCACTTTCATGACCATTGCGGCATCCGCTTCAAAGAAAACACCTCTGTAGGTTGGGTCAGTCTTTTTTACTCCGAGTTTTTTCAGCTCGAGAGACCCCAGTTCTTCAAGTCCCTGGGATATTTGTCCAAGTATCTTCATCGATGAAACTCCAGAATTTTGTCGGCGGTTTCCAAAGGACACTGCCAGGGAAAACCATGGCCGGTATCAAACACCGTCAAAGAGGCGTTTGGAAGGGTTTTATTTAGTGTTTGGGCATGGATCAGGGGTGTAATTATGTCATATCTACCAGCAAGAATAAGAACAGGAAGAGATACTTTTTTCAGCGCATCCCGACATCCCTCCCAGTCAGAAATAGCATTACTCTGTCTTATAAGTCGTTCACCGGGAACCTGTCTCTTCACCCGGGGAAAGAATTCACTGATGTCAGGATGAGATGCGAGCCACTCAGGCGTGAACATCATCTCCAGCATCGATGCAGACCACTTTCCCCGGCCGTTGCTGAAGTCCTGGGCATCCTCAGGTGGTTGCGGAAAGTCATTGCCCGCAGGGGGGGCCATGAGTACCACAGTGGATGCTATATCAGGTCTGTGTGTAATCATCTCCTGCGCCACAGCAGCCCCAATTGAGAATCCTATAAGAATATCGACAGGCTCGTCAGGAATGAGTTCCCGTGCAAACTCCACAATGGTTGTGCCGTTTGAAGGCAATGGAGAGCTTTCAACTTTGCAGCAGGTGGAAAGTCTTCCAGTGAATACAGGGGCCCAGCAATCAGCAGCGCCTCCCAGTCCGGGAATGATAAAAGACTTTTTCAATTTATCAATCTTTCCGATATAATGTCTATGGAGCTCTCATCGTATTTCACAGGAATAAGCACAGCTTTCGCGGAGGCAAGAACCTTGCCGTTAAATTCCAGAGTAGCTGATGTGCAGATTGATCTACCTCTGTTTTCCTCTATTCTGCCGGTGATGGAAAGCAGTTCTCCGGTAGGAACCGGTTTGTGAAACCGGACCTCGATGTTTCCTGTAACGGTGAACCATCCGGAGGAGGTGCAGGCATATACCATGATTTCGTCCAGCAGGGTGGTAATGATGCCACCATGCACTGCACCCTTCCATCCGTTGAAATGGTCAGCTATCACAGTCTCGGAAACGGCTGTACCATTCTCGGGATCAAGTCTGAATTTCAATTTCAGACCAATAGGATTCTCCGAGCCGCATGCAAAGCAGTTGTCGTCATCGAGGAGAGTCAGGTCTTTCACAGCCATGAGTCATCAGCCTTTTCTACTAAGGTGCATAATCTCGTTTACCAAGTGCGGGAATATACTTATAAGTTCATCACTGGTGGGCATCTCGAAATCGTCAAAATTGAAGGCCGGTATCACGGTACACGAAGCAAGGGCAAAGGAATTTTCTTCAGCTACTTCCGCTCCGAAGTAATATCCTGCAGGGATAACAAAGCATGGTACCTGTCCTATATTCACATTAAGACCTAACCGAACTACACTGTAAACACCATCGGGGTTTATCAGGTGTATCAGGAACGGTGAACCATCATGAAAGTGCCAGATTTCATCTGAAAGCAGGCGATGAAATGCTGAATAACTGTCACTTGTGAGCATGTAGTGGATGACAGATGCAAGTTCCCGCTTTCCAGTGAAACCTGCGGGAAGAGATTTCTTTTCCAAAACATGCTTCGATCGGTGGAATTCTTTGTAGAACCCACCTTCAGGGTGGGGGATAAGAGCCAGAGCCTGTATCCAGTCGGTACTTGTAACCATAAAACACCTCCTTGCCCAAAAACTAACAACGATTCCTGTCGATGACAAGTGAAATCCAATATATTCAACAGAAGCTTTTCTCTTCAAAAAAACGGGGTGTATTTGTGAAATTCGTGTATTCCTGTTTTGTTCCGGTATTTATTACACAGGCAAGCACAGATACCCTCATCAACAAATCAGTCCAATGTGCCTGCGATGAAGCTGTATGAAGCAGCAGGTGGCCAGAGGATGAATACCGACGATGTACTCTTCGAGCTTCCGGGTTAAGAGTTAAAATGATTCAGATATAGGATGTGAAAAGGAGAGGGATATGGATTCATATTCACATGCTGCCAAGTACTATGATCACCTCTACCACTTCAAAGACTATTCCCGTGAAGTAGAGTTTATTGCTAAAATAATCAGGAAATGCCAGGGTGACGGAGAGATTTCTTTATTGGATGTTGCCTGCGGAACAGGGGTACACATTAAGCATTTCAGAGATCATTATTTTGAGGCAGAAGGTTTGGACCTTTCTCCGCAGCTTCTCGATACAGCCGGGAAGAGGAATCCGGGAGTAAGGTTCCATAAAGGTGATATGACCTGCTTTGATCTCCACAGGAAGTATTCAGTAATTACATGTCTTTTCAGTGCTATCGGGTATGTAAAAACGATTTCAGGGTTGGAATCAGCAGCAAAATGCATGGCAGATCACCTTCTGCCGGGTGGTCTTCTTATAGTTGAGCCATGGTTCACTCCTGATGCCTGGAGACCGGGCACAGTCCACACCAGCATTGTTGATGAACCCGACCTGAAAATCGTTCGAATGAACACCAGCGCAGTTGCCGGCAGAGTATCTGTTCTTGATCTTCACTACCTGATTGGTACTCCTGTTGAAACAAGTCACGAATTTGAAAAACATGAGCTTGGTCTGTTCACTGCCGTGGAGATGTCATCGGCATTTGAACGAGCGGAACTTGCCGTTGACTTTGATCCGGAGGGGATCACCGGCAGAGGTCTTTACATATGCAGAAAGGAACCTTCAGGTGCTTAAAACAAACGAGAAGAAATTGGTGCAGTTCACCCTTGAATGCAAGCCTGGTCATCCCTTTGCCGGAAACAGGCTGAATGTGGATCACCTTGGCAAACCTTTTCAGCTGCCGGGAATAGGTGGAATAACCCTCAATATTGAGGTAGGTGATTCTGTTTACGGCTGGGCAGGAGATCACATTGAACCTGGAGTAAGCTGCAAGTGGGGTGAAAAAAGAAGAGAAACCCCCAACCAGGCCCTTCAGCTACTTGCCTGTTCCGGGAACACTGCCGTGGTTACCAGTGGAAAAGCAAAGGGAGCGAGAGGTATTGTACTTGGACACCACGGTGGCAGTGAGCATGTGATAATTGAATTCGACAGCAAAACAAAAGAAAAACTCTCATACGATGACACCATTCAGATCAAAGCGGTTGGAATGGGGCTTGAAATACTCAGCAAGCCGGAGATAAGAATCGTGAACCTGGATCCGTCTCTTTTGAAAAAAATGGGGATCACGCTGCACAAGAGTACCGGCAAGTTGATAATTCCAGTGGCGGCAAAGATACCTTCAGAGTGTATGGGTTCCGGCATAGGAAACACGAATACTTCCAGTGGCGACTACGACATAATGACCAGTGACTGGGAAACGGTTAAATCAAACGGAATGGATAAGATGCGCTTCGGAGACTTTGTTGCCCTGATGGATCAGGATAACCGTTTTGGAAGAGCTCACCGCAGAGGTGCTGTAACCATAGGTATTGTGATACATAGTGATTGCAGGAACTCAGGTCACGGTCCCGGTGTTACAACTCTACTCTCCTGCGGTAATGGTGAGATCGAGCCGGTGATTGATCCATGTGCCAACATTGCTGATGTGTTGAAGATTGGTACCTGCAGGGAGAAGAAGTAAAGTATGATCAGGAAGGCAAAATTTTGTGACATTCCTGATCTTGTCATGCTTAACTCTCAGGTTCAAGATATTCATGTCAAGTTATTCCCTGAAGTTTTCAAGACTGGTGATACGCACCTTATTGAAGAATGGTTCTCAGATGTCCTGGTCAGTGATGACTACTGTGTTTTTGTTGCCCTGGAAAATGATGTTTCTGTGGGATACATGACGGTGAGGAAACTCATTAAACCGGAGCATCCATTCAAAAGGGAAACCAGGTGCGCATACATCGATCAGGTTTGTATACATCCAGATCACAGAAGGATGGGTATTTTCAAGGCCCTTCTGAAAGGGGCTGAGGAAGAGGCAGTTTCATGGGGAATGAACAGACTTGAACTTGATGTCTGGACAGAGAATTCCAATGCCGTAAAATCCTTTGAGAAATCCGGTTTTACAACGGAAGTTCCCTTAGACTCAAACCCTCTAATTCAGTAAACTGACTGACGGACAAGCAGATAGGTCGATTTGTGCTGAAATAGACGTAGCCAGTATAAGAAAATATTACAACTTGACATGGGATTAGTAATACTGTATAATGTAGCCATTATGTATGTAGAAAAAATAAAAAGCA
>JAGLOJ010000030.1 GCA_023139045.1 Candidatus Sabulitectum sp. | reverse complement strand
ACCCACATTTTTCAACTGCACCCCAGTACGAACTAAACAACAATACCCTTTACATCCTGTTCTGGAATCAAAGACTGATGCAGTGTTCCTCTTATGGAGGGTATTAGAATTGTTAGCCTGGAAGACAGCAGAGCAACTGCAATATCTATACCAAACAACAACTTATGCGGCTTATAAAAGCAAAGGAAACGCTTAAGCATGAAATCTCCTGACGGAATGAATTCCCGGAATACACTAAACCCGCCAAATCAGAGAGCTGATCCAAACCGGATGAGACACCGCAACATAAAAAAGAAGACTCAGCTTCAATCGGGATCTGTGCGTTGAATCCGGTGAAAGACAGTAAACCGTTAAGATCAATCCGTTGATCTTAACAGGCAAAACTCTCTGAACAGAAAGCAAGACACGATAATAGCTCAAGTAAATAGTGCAGACAGATTCTGGCAAGCTCTCCGAGCAGGGTTGCAAGTGAGCTGAAAAGAGGATACATGCTTATCGCGGCCATGCTCGCGTCGCCTTCCCCTGCTTTCAGCTCATGGCCCGGGACATCATAAACAAGAGAGCGGTTACGATAGCGGTCAACGGCATTCGCTTTCCCAGAAGAAAGCATGTTACCTGTCTGCTGTACCTTTCTTTTGGAAGCACCGGGTGAACCGGTTTACTCCAGCATCTCCAGGTAGAACTCACAGTCCTTAATAGCAGCAGCATGCAACTCAGGCCGAAGTCTGAGTTTATCCAGCTGTGCCGTAAAGTATCTCTTCTGCATTTCAAAGGAATCAATCATCAGTGCCCTTCAAGTTGATTTATGGAAGTAAGAATGGCAATTGCAGAAACCTGCGCAAGGCTGCAGCACTCCTGTGAGTGTTTCAGCCTTGCTGCCTTATACCCGGGCAACGGGAATACCCCATCTCAGAAAAGGAAGAAGGGTTTATTCCCCCATTCCAAGCTCTCTCCAGAAGAAGGCGTATTTTTCAGCGGCGCGATCAAGACCTTCCGACAGGCCCACTGAACCTCCATGGCCGGCACTGGGTGTGATACGCATCAGTATGGGGGCGCTCCCCGCCTGGGCTGCCTGCAGTCTGGCGCCGTACTTGTAGCTGTGCCCCGGCACCACTCTGTCGTCATGGTCCGCGGTGGATATCATTACAGATGGGTACTCAACTCCCTGGGCGATGTTGTGGTACGGAGAGTATCCCAGCAGGAATTCAACATCATCGGGGTCGTCTGGATCACCGTACTCGGATTTCCAGGCCCAGCCGATTGTAAACTTGTGGAAGCGGAGAAGGTCCATTACCCCCATCGCAGGAGCAGCGGCACCAAAAAGGTCCGGTCTCATGTTCAGAACAGCAGCGACCAGGGTGCCCCCGTTGGAAGCCCCTGTAATGGCGATTTTCTCATGGGCGGTGTATTCCTCGTCTATCAGATATTCAGCTGCGCCGATGAAGTCCCTGAATACGGTTGGGCGGTTCTCCCGAATACCCGCAGTATGCCATTCGCTGCCGTATTCCCCGCCTCCTCTTATACAGGGCACCGCATAGATACCACCCATCTCCAGCCATGGGATGACGGTTCTCTTGAAATAGGGCCCCATTGAATAGTTGAAGCCACCATACCCGGACATCATTACTGGATTGGTCCCGTCCAGCTCCATGTCATTCGGGTACACCAGGAACATGGGAATCGTGGTTCCGTCAAAGCTTTGGTAGTAGACCATGGTCTCGGTAAACGCTGAAAGATCGGCATCCACCTCCGGTAGCCAGATTAGTGTACTCTCATCGGTTTCCAGGTCGTACCTGTAAACTGCACCGGGAGTGAGGAATGAGGAGAATGTGTAAAAGGTCTCCGTATCTTCCTGCATGCCGCCAAAACCCCAGACAGAGCCTCTTCCGGGGAGTTCCACCTCTCCCAGAATGTTCCCCTCCAGGTCGAAGCGGTGTACCGAGTCATAACCCTCCCAAGTGTATGTGACCAGCATTGTTCGGCCCCCGTCCAGTATGGAAGCCCAACTAAGTAGTTTGTCGGATTCGGGAATTATCTCCACCCAGTTCTCCCGGGAGGGATTGGAGGGATCGATAGCTATAACTCTGTATCTCGGAGCATCAAGATCGGTCATTACATAGAAAATACCGTCAATGATATTCAGCAGGTAGTAAGTTGCGTCGAAATCCCTCAGCAGCTCTACCACTTGTCTGTCAGCCGACTCCATGTCGATGTAGAAGACACCGTTGCAAGACGAGATATTGGCATCGTAAATATAGATTGCCAGATGCCGGTCATCATCAAGCATACCGGTATACAGCATCCAGTCCGGCTTGTCCGGTCTGTGGTAGACCAGGCTGTCCTGCTCCTGGAGAGTGCCCAGCCTGTGGAAGAGCACCTTCTGATTCCTGTTCTCCTGGGTGAATTCCTCGCCCTCCTCGGGCAGATCGTACAAAGTGTAGAAGACACCGGAATTGTCCCCGTTCCAGGCAACCCCGCCCTTCAGCCAGAAAAGGGTATCACCAAGCACATCACCTGTTTCCAGGTCGGTAAAGTGAATGGTTTTCCAGTCTGAGCCATCGGTGCTGGTAAGCCAGGCCATCAGTGTACCGTCATTGGTAACTGTAGATCCGGAGAACGACCGCCTGTCATCCGAAAACGAATTGGGATCCACAAGAATTGTTCTTTCTCCACCTATACTGTCTGCCATGCAGAAAACAGAATGTTCCTGCAGCCCCTCATTAACGTAGAAGAAATACCGCTCACCCCTTCTGTAAGGCATGGATACATAAAAGTAGTCGTATATCTCATCCAGCCTTGCCCTGATGGTTTCAAGCTCCGGCACAGAGCTGATGTAGGACTCCCACAGTTCCCCCTGAGCCTGTACCCACTCCAACATTTCCGCGGAGTCAACCGACTCCAGCCATCTGTATGGGTCCGGTACAGGAGTACCGAAGTAATCATCTACCACATCACCAGGGAAAGCTGGTGGATATACAACCCCGGCACCTACGGTAGCAAGCAACAGTAACCAGCTCATGAAAACCTCCCTGCTTAATCACCACAACAATATGCCTATTACAGCCCTTTAAAGAAGTAAATGCTATTCACCCATAACAATACAAAAAATTAGAGTTACACAGCAAACTTAACAGCCGATAAGCAGCCAGTCAGGGTACAAAACCCAAAAGAAGAACAATAAGAAGAATAACCCTATGCGATGTTACAAATAAGGGTGTCTTTGTTACAAGACTTGTGTCATGATCATACGCGGGGCTGGTCAGACGAGGAAAACTACCGTGGTCAGAATGCCGGCTGAACAGCAGATTGCTCAGACTCTTCTGGCAACAGATGGCAGCACAGCTTTCTGGGCGCGTGTCCAAAACAAACGGGGATTTTTCACATGCGGGAAACCGGGAGTCAGTTGAAGCCAGGCTAATCTGGTTTATCGAAGACGGGAAAAGCCTTCCGAAGCCCATACAGCAGGACAACGAAAACCCAGGTCAATCCCTGAAACAAGTGAGCAAAAAGAAAGTAAGCAAATTCAAGATCACTGCGACCCAGAAAAGGAACAGTAACTTTCGGATATTTAGGTAACATAGTAACCAGATTTCCGAGGCCCGTGCCCGGTATCACATCTTGTGTGAACTACCGGAGGCCCCCTCCCGTCTGCATTTCGTACTATCGTTCGGGGCGCGCTTGGTTGCAGACCTTGATGCTTTCGCGAACGCTATTTCCAACTCGATCCAACAATTGGTGAGTTCACGGAATTTCCGGTAGTTAGCCACAGCTTCTCGAACCTCATCAACATCACCAGAGCGCACATAGTGTGTGTGCCCTTTACCGGCAAAACTGTAACTGAGCTGGTGATATTCTCCCCCGTGTGATCTCTTCTGTAATGAGAGAGTACCGGGATGCATGTGGCCAACTTTACTAACTTCCTGCTTGATAAGAGAAATCTCTTTCTCAAGCATTTCCATTTTCTTTTTCATAAGTGTATCATAATTTGATACACTTGTGTTGTCAAGCCCTTTCAAAAAAAAGAATGTGTAGTTATTTTACCGTTTATCAAATATTTAAAACAAACAGGAGGAGCCATCCTTGAAAATATTAGGACAGAAACTCAGTGACGGATCTGTTACAGTGGTTGAAGCACCTGATCCCATTATCACAGAGGGGTTTGTAAGGGTCAAAACTCTCTATTCAGCTATCAGTGCCGGAACAGAGGGTGGCAAAGTCATCACTGGAAAGATGTCTCTTATTGGTAAGGTAAGGGCAAAGCCTGCCCAGGCAATGCAGGTAATCGGTATGGCAAAATCTCTGGGTGCGAAAGCAACCTACTTGAAGGTGAAAAGCAAGCTTGAAGGTGCTCAGCCCCTGGGTTACAGCCTTTGTGGCAGAGTCACTGAAACAGCAGGAGATGTTAAAGACATCAAGGTTGGAGACATTGTAGCTTGTGCCGGTGGTGGTTATGCCAACCATGCTGACGAGGCTGTTGTTCCCAAAAATCTTGTAGTTAAACTTCCCGACGGTGTTGATCCCAAGGCTGCAGCCTATACCACAATTGCTTCCATTTCATTGCAGGGAGTAAGGCTGGCAAAGCCAACTCTTGGTGAAACTGCAGTAGTGATTGGTCTTGGAATTATAGGACAGCTTGCAGCGCAGATACTCAAGTCAAACGGTTGCAGAGTTTTTGGTACTGATCTTGATGAGAAGCAGGTTAAGCTTGCGCTTGATACCGGTGCAATAGATGCCGGTGGAGTTACAGGCAGAGACAGTATCGAAGCTCTGGTTAGTGACTTCTCCCGTGGCAGAGGTGCTGACATGGCAATCATCTGTGCAGGCACTTCAAGTAACCAGCCTGTAGAGTTTGCAGCTGAAGTAACCCGGAAAAAGGGAAGAGTAATTGTCGTTGGGGCAGTTAACATGGATCTCCCCAGAGAACCATTTTTCAAGAAAGAGCTATCATTTGCTGTGTCCTGTTCATACGGGCCTGGCAGGTATGATCCTTCTTATGAAGAAGAAGGAAAAGATTACCCTTACCCCTATGTAAGATGGACTGAAGGCAGAAACATGGAGGCTATTCTTGATGGCATGGCCAGTGGAGCCATAGATCCCAGAAAAGTCACCACTCACATATTCAACATTGACGACTCACCAGATGCCTACGAAGTTATTGCAACAAAGAGTGAGCCATTCTGCGGAATGCTTATTGAGTATCCGGATACAAAAAATGAGAAGAAAAAGACAGTGGAGCTGAAAGCCGCAACCAACCCGATTAAAGCTGACAAAATTGGCATCGGCATGGTTGGTCCAGGTTCCTTTGCACAGACCTTCTTACTGCCTCCTCTGAAGAGCGACAGCAGAATCTATTTTTCAAGTGTCTGTACAAGAAGTGGTCTTACAGCGTCAGACACAGGAGACAGACTTGGTTTCCGCAGGGCAGTCGGATCGATAGATGAAATGCTGAAGGACAATGAAACACATGCAGCAGTGGTAGCCACCAGGCACAACACCCATGCAGAATCTGTACTCAAGAGCATCGCAGCAAACAAGGCAGTATTTGTAGAGAAACCTCTCTGCCTTACAAAAGAAGAACTAACAGAAATAGTAACAAAGCAGAAGCAGAGTAATACTCTTATTCAGGTTGGTTTCAACCGCAGGTTCTCTAAAGCAGCCGTTGCTGCAAAGAAATTCATTGGTGACTCTCATCCCCCTCTTACAATGATGTACAGAATCAGTGCCGGGCACATACCAAAAGAACACTGGACCCAGACAGTTGAGGGTGGAGGAAGAATTCTTGGAGAGGTCTGTCACTTCATAGACCTTCTTCAATTCTTCGCTGACTCAAACCCAGTCAGCGTACACGCATACAGCATTAACACCAAAGATGAATCAATCATTACAGACGACAATACAGTAATAAGTATCAAGTTCGCAGATGGTTCTGTTGGCTCAATCGGTTACTTTGCCGAGGGCGGCAAATCAATGCCGAAAGAAAGATGCGAGATAATCGGCGGCAACAGAAGTGCCGTAATCGACAACTTCACAAAAGTAGAGCTTTATGACAAGTCGAAAAAACGCACAAAGAAGTTCAGCGGCAAAGGGCACAGTGAAGAAATGGTTGCATTTGTCACAGCTTTGAAAACTGGAACACCTGCAATCTCAATAGATTCTCAGATTGCAACAACACTGGCAAGTTTTGCAGTGCTGGAGAGTATTGAAACAGGAGCAGCAATAAAGATTGATACAGGAAAGATCTAAGAAATGCCTGAACAGAAATTTCAAAGAATAGCAAACACAATACTGAACTGGGCTGAAGAAAGAGACTTCAAAGGGTCTGACCCTTATGATGGTCTTAACTCCAGATTACTCAGCCCATTACTTAAGCACTCCAGATTCTTGAGGCTTGCCACAATTCAAGCAGTGAAAAGAAGCCCACTCAACCTGAGACCAATTCTTATGGTTCCTGCAAGCCGCAACCCCAAGGGCCTTGCTCTTTTTCTGTCAGGATTGGGATACCAGCAAGCAACTACAAAAGAAACCAGTAAAGATAAATACAAGGAAATCATATCCAAACTGGAACAAATGATTCTGAGCCTTGCTTCAAAACCTGATGGGACACCTGCATTTTCAAAAGACAGAGCAATAAGAACAGACATAACCGAAGAGGAAGTAAACAAAGCAGGAACATTTGCCTGGGGTTATAACTTCCCATGGCAGAGCAGGGCATTTTTGCAGCCTGCCTGGTATCCCACTGTTGTCTGCTCAAGCTTCATTCTGGATGCGCTGTACCACAGCAACAGCAGATTCTATCCTGCAGTTGCAAGAAGTCTTGCCAGGTTCACTGTGGACACTCTCAACATACACAAAGACGACAGCGGCATCTGCTTCAGCTACTCTCCACGAGACAACACAAGAGTGTACAATGCATCACTCTTTGCCGCAAAGATTCTTGCGCAGGCTGCACAATTCACAGAAACACAACAACAAACAAAATACAGAGACCTTGCAACCCAAGCCTGCAATTACATCCAAAACAAACAAAACAAAGATGGTAGCTGGATCTACGGTGAGGCAGATCACTGGCAGTGGATAGACAACCTGCATACAGGTTTTGTTCTGGAAACAATGCAAAGTATCGCAGAAACAATGCAAACAAAAGATTACAACACTACCATAGCAAGGGGGCTGGATTACTACAGAACCAACCTCTTCAACAAAGATGGCACTGCTAAGTATTACAATAACAGCACCTACCCGTTGGACCCGCACAGCTTTGCTCAGGGGGCAATAACCCTTGCAAAACTGAACCACGAAGAACAGGCAAAAGCAGTACTGAACAAAGCTATTGAGAAACTCTGGGATGAAAACAAAAAGGGTTTCATCTTTCAGAAGGAAAAAAACTATACAGTCAGACAGGTTCACCTTCGCTGGAGTCAGGCATGGATGTTCAAAGCCTTCTCTTATATTAACAGCATAGCAACGGAAGGGAAAGCAGAATGAGAATATGGTTTGATGCCGACAACGGCCCCCATGTACTTGTAATGAAACCCCTGGCTGAAGAGCTGACCAGAAGAGGACACACCGTAAAATTCACAGCAAGAGATAGAGCGAACACTTGTGAACTTCTTGACATGTATGGCTTTGACCATAAAAAAGTAGGTGGCCCCTACGGTAAATCAACAATAAAAAAAGTCATAGGCACTCTAAAAAGGGCAGCACAACTGAAAAAAGCAATGAAGAACTGGAAAGCAGATGTCTCATTCGGCCACGGCTCCAGATCTCTTCCAATCGCATCAAAACTGCTCAAAGTTCCCAGTATTACAATGTACGATTACGAGTGGGTAAGCCCTTCTATTTTCAACAGATTCTGCAAGAAAATCCTGATACCTGACGCCATTACAAAAGAAAGAGCAATAGAAGCAGGCATCGACCTGAATAAAATTGAATTCTATCCTGGATTCAAAGAGAATCTGTACCTCAACGACATAGCAGAAGACCCACAAATAGCAGAGGAACTCAACCTCAAAGCAGACAAGATCAAAGTGCTTCTAAGACCCCCGGCTACCACAGCCCATTACCACAACCCGGAGGCTGAAGAAATACTCAACGCACTACTCAAAAAACTGCTGAACAATCCGGAAGTGCAACTGATCTGGATTCCCAGAACAGAAGATCAGAACGAACTCGTAAAAGGCAACCACAATGCCAAGGTAATCATACCCACCAGAGTTTACTCCGGCCCACAGCTCATACTTGCCATGGACATGATAATCGGCGGTGGCGGCACAATGACCAGAGAGGCCGCCATTCTTGGCGTACCATCAATTTCTTTTTTCAGAGGTAAACGAGGTGCCGTGGATGATAAGCTGGAAGCCTTAAAGAGACTGAAGCTGATTGAGAAACCTGAACAAGTAGCTGAAATGCCCATTGAACGAAACAGATCAACCCAACCGGCGATGGAGCCGGGGGAGACCGTACAGGCTGTAGTGAAAGAGTTATTGAGTCTCAAGTTCTATGAGAAGGAAAATGTTCCAGAATAGATTTGTTTCGTTTGAATCTGTAAGGCATTGACAAGCACTTCCATATAAAGCATACTGTATTTACTCATTGGCCATTTCTTTGATGAATGTAAGAGCTGAAGGAGATGGGGGCGCCGTCTGAGCGTCCTCTTTTTATTGAATGCGGCAGCTGAGTTTTCTCTCGAGATCTTTTCTCTTATAACTGGAGTTAACGTAGAAAGAAGTAATTAATCTTCTACATCCATTTGGGAAATACTTCAAGACAACAAGAAAAGAATGTCCTTTCAACCACAAGTATGTTTTAATTGTGCCATTACCTTCTTCGTAATCCCAATCCAGAATTTCCTTTTTATGGTGGTTACAAATGATTGGGTTGATCCAGCAAAGGCGCTCGCATCTCAGCAAATCGGGTAATCGTTCAGTTTCTTCTTTGTAAGTACCATTATTAACGAATTTCTGCATTCTTCTTGGTATTTTAGGAGGTTTCTGAGTTGTTAAATGCCAGAACAGGGCTTCCTTGCCATTTTCGAACTCTTGTCGAAAAAACCATACATCGTGACCGGCATAAATCAGTTTTGAATCCCTTATGTCTTCACAGAAGACCCCATACAGCATATCGTAGGTATCAGCCTCCCAAGGTCGAACACGAAGAATGGGAGGAATCCAAGGCTGCATACTAGAAGTTCCTGTCTTTGGGGCGCCAGATGCACAAATTGAACTTCCTTTCAGATGGAAGTGTATTTGAGTTTAAAGTGAATCCCGTTCGCTCTTTGATTTTGCGGATTAAAACTAATTTAGCGGAACTGCCCTTGAGCTGACGGCAATGATATGATAGAGCTCCAATGAGGAGATCCGCAAGCTGCAGTAAATTAATATCGTGGGAGTGGACATGCTGGATACGATTAATAATGCCTCTTGAAAAATCGTAGTGAGCATTCCTGATGACTTCATCAAGTTTCTGTAGTTTTTCTCTACTTCGAGTGTCTTTAATGTCAAGGTAGATATTGTAGGTACACCTAGTATCAATGATATTTCTTATCAGATAGAAGTACATCTTGTAATACCAATCATCATGAGTTTGATTGAAGTCATCATGACGAAGAATGGATTTGTCTGGAATTACCCATCCTCGAAATCCCAGTGATGTATTGTCAAAGAAGTAATCCAGCAGGTCTATGTAGAAATTAAGCTTACTTTGAGATACTTTCGTCCATTTGATCTCGAAATATCGGGTAAGGTTGTGTTTAGCCTTAATCGCAGCAATTTCTGTATTAAATTTCGATGCAGATGATGTGCTGCACCATAAGGCTCCTAAAACCATGCATCGCATACTATCACTCGGTAAATGACAGCTTTCATCGCAATAGATATTTGTTTCACACATCTTTTTAGGAATTCCTCAATTCCCTTACATCAGCAAGTAAGATTCGAAAAAATTCATGCACGATCAATTAATTACCATAAACCAAAAATCAATTCAAAGCAACAACCAATAATTCCGAGTGATTTAGTGAGTTCTATTTTTCAAATGGCATTGTAACAACTATTGTTCCCTACTGCCGGTGAGAGTTGAAATACAGAAACGGAATTTACCAGATTTTGTTCTTGGTATTTCTTTCACCTTAATCAAATCAATTTGTACCGATTCCGGAACCATATCTTTCAAGCCAGCAACTAATTTCTCACCATCAGAGTCAGCATATTCAGTAGAAGGTATTATTCGAACTTGCACCACCTCTGCTGAATCCTGGAACAGCTGGGATTCGAGGATGTTATCTACTCCCTTGAACGGGAAGGTCAAATTTGAAGCAGAGAGCAGTGAGCCATCCGGCATAAGAAGCAGGTCTTCTCTTTTTGTATCTATGCGGGCGATTCTGCGAGAGCTTCTGCCGCATGTGCATTCTCCCGGCAGGAAACGAGTCATGTCGCCGGTTCTGTATCGAAGCAGAGGGAAGCCAATGTTGCTCAGGGAAGTCCCCACAAGTTCACCGTACTCTCCGCCAGGGACAACATTCCCACTGCGATCAACTATTTCCAGAATACAGTTCTCCCAGCTTTCATGCAGACCATTCCTGCATTCGAATTCTGAAGCCGAGGCCACTCGTTCTGTTAACCCGTAATAGTCCCAGACATAACACTGGAATACTTCTGAAATCAGTTCTCTCTGAAAATCCTGCAGTGGTTCAGCTCCATAGTAAATACCTTTCAGGGGGAAATCCAATCCACTTTTCTTAAAGCTGTATGCCATGGCATACAGCACCGAAGGGTATCCTTCTATTGCTTTGATGTTGAATGAATCCATTGCTTCCCTGTATCCAGGGGCAGTTTCAGGAGTGAGGTGATAAGTTGAGAAGTACACCTGTTTTGCATGCTTGTTAACTCTCCAGTAGGGAGGTTTCTTCTGCTCCAATGGTACAATCTGATGTCCACCGAGCATTCCCCGCCATTCTTTGCCGAACTCCAGCCCTGTTTGCTTCCTTTGCCTCCAGATAAGAGCTCTCTCCATATCAATGCATTCCTGTGTCCAGATGGTCTGCAAAGGTGTACCGGTGGTCCCACTGGTTCCATGCTGAATCAGCTTACCACCAAAGGATGGGTTAATGAACCTTTTGAAGTTTGATCGAACATCATCCTTGCAGAGTACGGGAAGAGTCAACAGAGTGGAGAAAGGGTCAGCAGCAATCTGTGACCTAGCTGGCAGGATTTTCGAGTAGAATTCTGTTGACTTTGCCGCGAGCAATACTGAAGTAAGCTTTTCTCTCTGGTATTCTTTGATCCGTCGAGTATCATAAGACTGAATTGCCAACAGAGAAGAGACCTTCTTCTGAAACTCTTCTGCATTCTCATGCTTCCATCTCTTGCTCCCGGCGTGCGTAACAAGCAGGTTTTGCAGCCATGGTGGAAGCCTCCTGTAAAGCGAATACTGTGCGTTGGAATAGCTCACTTGCAGGTAATCCTTTTCCAGATAGCCCTGAATACCATTCTGAAATGTCGTAATTTTAGATCTTTGACAAAATACCATAAGAAGCGCAAACCATGTATTCTTGTCAAAACAATGATAGTTGCAATTTCCCGTTTGGCAATTGCACCAACAGCCTCAGTTTCAGCTGAACTCTCATCAATACCCTCAGAAATACTTTCGGATAAAAAGTTAATCTCCGACAATATATCCTGACCATCAGTGCCTTCAGCTATACGGACAGCAAGAGGTTTGCTGGTGTAAATTACTGGAATCGCTTCGTATGAAACCCCTGCAGATGAAAAGAAAACTTTTGCAAGAATCCCCCTGTGCCTGGCCTCCCAGTGGGCCTTGTATGTAACAGCACCGGCATAGTTGTCAAAGAGAAAGTTGCCCAGACTGTAGAATATGGGTGCATTTTTGTATGTCTCTATACCTTGAATAACATGAGGGTGATGCCCAATGACACATGAAGCCCCCAGATCAACAGCAAGATGAGCAAGCTCCCGGTACATAGGGTGAACACTTTTAGAGAACTCCATGCCCATATGCATTAAGACAATGAGGAAATCACACTTTTCAGCAGCAACAGGAATATCTGCTCTAAGATTTGCTTCTGAAAGAAGTGCAGCCCCGGCTTTATCTCCAGAAGAGGTGAAATTACCTTTCTTGCAGAAGCTCAAGAAGCCAAATGTAACACCATCAATCTGAAGAAAACACGGCTTTCTTGCACCGTCTTCATTCACTCCAGATCCAATTGAGCAAACCCCCATTGCAGCAAGAATAGACTCAGTTAATTCAATCCCTGCCCTGCCACCATCCATACAGTGATTAGTGCCAGTATTTACAACAGCAGGTTTAAGAGCCTTCAACAAAGAAGCATGCTCTGGTGACGAAATCAAAGACGGATGCGTATAAGGAGCCATCCTGCAGTCTTCATCAACAAAAGGCAATTCAAGATTAACACATACAGCATCAGCAGACTCAAAGCGTTCAAGTAAAGAAGGTGAAAACACTTCCGGGATCCTCTTGCATCCTGAAGTCAGTCCGAGATCACCGGTGAAAAGAATTGAGGATTTCATTGATCCCTCACAGAATCGGGAAGTGAACCAAGAAGCATGTCCTCAAACATGGAGGCAACAGACTCAAGGCTGTATTCTGTGACCTTTTCTCGATTCCGTACACCCATTGCATTTACTTCTTCAGGATCCTTAAGGAGTGAAGAAATAGATTTACTCAACGCTTCCACATCTCCCGGAGGAACAAGAGCTCCTCCTCCTTCAGGCAGCATACTCTCAATTTCACCAATGGGGGTGGAGATAACAGCCAATCCTGATGCCATTGCCTCAAGTATCACATTGGGAAATACTTCCAGGTGTGTTGGCAGAATCAGGAAAGATGAAGCATCGAAGTACTCCCACTTAGCATCTCCCTTGATTGTTCCGTGCAGTCGAATTTGTTTTCTATGCGGGTGATTCTTCAGAATGCTTTGGATGAGATCATTATCCTCATTACTTACAGGACTGCCAAGAACATCAAGCACCCAATCAGAATTCTCAAGAATAGCCAACGCTTCAAGCAGGTCAAAAAACCCCTTCTCCCGTGACAGCCTGCCAACAAAAAGGAACTGGTTCGATTCTCTGGATGAAAGATCAGGATTTCGAAGCAGGACAGCATTGGGGATAACATGTGTGGCGGGTCTTAAACCAACACTTTGATAATACTGATCAATTTCTACAGTAAGTTGAGAAAAAGCACTGGCTTTTTTCAGTAACATGCTAACAAGCTTGTACCCCAGAGAATCAAAGCATCGCTTAACAAAACCGGATTTATCAGTACTCCCTGCTTTTCGATCATGCCAGAATCCCCTCCTCGAAGCATGCATATGAATTACAAGAGGAGCTTTGCTCTTCTTTGCTGCAACATACCCCAGAAACACATTCCGCAGGAAACTGATGTCACCGTTCGCTCTGACAAAAACGATATCTGGAGAATTCTCCTTAACTGCACTTGAAACTATCTGGTGCATTCTTACTGGCCAGGCAGAAAAAAAACGGGACAATGCTCCAGGTTTCTCAACTACTCTCTCCGGATTACTCCTAACAATGGTGAAGCTCATCTTCTGGAAAAGCAAAGTAGTAGCTAACAGCCCTGTTTGATTTGCCAAACCTCCGAAAGGAGGGGCTACTGGAGTGATATGTAATACTTTGCATTGTTCCCTGTCCGAATACAGTATTCTTTCAGGAGCCACTACAACCACTTCCTTGCCCATTGTTCAAGAACAAGCATTGAGTACAAAGTTGAAGATGCATTCACAGTTCCTGATTGATGAGCTTCAATTGCTGCAATTATGCCTTTCGGATTAACTAGATCTGCATCCCCTGCTGCACTATCAGTCATCTGTTTCTTCAGGTGGTCTCCCAGAGGACCAGCAAACCAATCAAGTAGCGGGACGGTGAACCCGTGTTTGGGCCGTTTGGAAATGTTACTTGGATAGTATTTAGATGCAAGCTTTCTAAGAATGTATTTGGTTTGGAGTTTTCGCAGTTTCAGGCTATCGGGAAGATTGAAAGCAAAACTGATTAATCTTCTATCAAGAAATGGTATTCTCACCTCCAGAGAATTTGCCATTGCTGCTCGGTCCACTTTCGTTAGAATCCCTGCTGGTAGGTTGAGAGTAAGTTGCATGAAAGAGATACGCTTCAGCATTGAGACAGAGTCATGCCCAAGGATCTCAAGATGTTTTGCATAGAAGGAACCGTTGTTGATGGTTGTATTGGAAGAGTTGGAGAGGCATCTTGATTGCGTAAGCAATTCCGCTGAAAACATCGATTGCTTATCAAGGATTTGTTTTGTGACTGGTTTTTGGGCATGTTCCAGCCGACGAGCTATGGTGTCCAGCTTTTCGCTACGATTTCCACCGGAGCCAGAGACAAACCTGAGAGATCTAGACAAAACATTTTTAAAAGGCAGGTAGTGAAGACTTCGAGCAACTGCAGTCCCCTGATATAAAGTATATCCCATAAAAACTTCATCGGCACCGTCACCGGATAAGGCAGCTTTTACATCCCTGGATATTTCCCGGGATACCAGAAAAGTAGGTATTGCTGATGAATCAGCAAATGGTTCCCCGTAATACGAAAGAATGTTAAGAATTGTATCTATGTCCGGGTAATCCGTTGTGATCGATCTGTGTTTTGTTCCCAGAATTCGTGCAACTTCAGCAGCATAAGGAGATTCGTCATGAAAAGAAGAGTCTGTAAAAGCCATAGAGTAAGTGGAGGGATCTCTCCCTTTCATGTACTTGCAGATAAGTGACGAGTCTATTCCCCCCGAGAGGAAAGCGGCAACAGGGACGTCCGCAGCCTGGTAAGATGGGACAATTTCTGAAAGCAACCCTTCCAGCTCTGCAAATGCTTCCGGTTCTGTTCTATTCGGTGAAGGCTGAAGCAGGCTTGAAAAAGGGTAGAAACTAATTTCCTCAACGGCTCCCTCATTGATCTTTAAATAGTGTCCCGGAGATAAGCGATGGATTCCCCGGAAAATGGACTGAGTGCCCCGCACATATCCAAAGGTGAAGTATTCTCCCAGTGCCTGTCCAGAAATTACACGAGGAATTGAGGAATCAGCACAGAGACTGGTCAGTTCGGAAGAGAAGGAAACCATATCACCATTAGTAGTCCAGTACAAAGGCTTAATGCCAAAGGGATCCCGCGCAATCCAGATTGAGCCGGATGGAATATGGAGAATTGCAATTGCGTACATGCCCTCAATCAGATTGAAAGCCTCCGTACCATACTCCTCAAACAAATGCAAAACCACTTCAGTATCGCTGGTAGTCAGAAATGAATGCTTTTCTGTGAGTTGCGTTCTCAATTTACGGAAATTGTAGATTTCTCCATTCATGACAATTACCATCGTCTTATCCTCGTTGAATATCGGTTGATCCCCGCCGGAAAGATCAACAAGACTGAGACGACGCATGCCGATACAGGCGTTTGAGCATGAGAAGATTCCGCTACTATCAGGTCCGCGATGAATCATTTTATTCATCATAGAGTTGACGATATCACTACTGGGATCAAGCGCATTAGTTAACGAAATTTGACCACAGATTCCACACATCAATCTTACCTGCTATTCATGGTAGAAATTAATCGCTCAATGCTGTTTTCAGCTATGTAGACGAAGAGTAATATAGAGAACAGATCAAGGGTCCCAAAGTCAGGCTTCCAAGGCTTGATTGTATAAATCAAGATACCCTTGAACCATTTGCTCTATACTGAAACGGTTTTTTATGCGCTCTTTACCAGCCAATCCCATCGCTCTGGATTTCTCCGGGTTATCTTTGAGCCATAGTATTCTGTTTGCTATTTGCTCTGGGTTGTTATCCGGATCTACAAGGAATCCAGTAATTCCGTCAGTTACCAGCTCCGGATTACCACCGGAGTTGGAACAAATTACTGGTAGTCCACAAGCCATGTATTCCATGATGCTGTTAGAAATTCCTTCGCCGAATGTCGAAAATAGAACCCCAACACTGGCGTTCTGACACTCTGAAATCGGGTTTGAGGTTCGACCGGGAAGAAAAATTGTCCCACTTTTTAGCAAATCTCTGGCAGAACTAAGAATAGGCTCTCTGCATAATCCATCTCCGAAACCGTGAAAGCTAATGCTTTTATCCTTGCTACTGATGTACTGAGCTGTTGATAGAAATGCTTGCCAGTCTTTCAGGGAAGACATTGAGGCAACCATCAGAATACGATACTCTTTGTCACTTAACATAGAGTCGGAACTACATGAACGGGTGCGATTCCAATCGAACCCATTATACACAACACGCCCTTTCCGATTTGGAATGTTCCACGCACTTAGACCAGCGTAACTATTTGCTACAGAATATGTTCCAAGCCTTGAAGCCAATTTGCTTAAAAGTTTTGCATTCTTCGGAACCATACCCATTCGCACAGTGCTGGCGATATGGGGTATTTTATTCTTGCGAGCCACCAGGGATGAAGCAATCGTAGACATACATCCCCAGGAATGAAGAAGGTCAGGTTTATGAGACTTGATTAAGTAGGTTAATTTCTTGAGAGGAGAAAGGAAATCGAAGCGAGCTGATCGTTCAATGTAGTGAACAGGTATTCCAGCTTTATAGTACTCTGATTGTAGGGGTCCATCAGAAAAAGAAACGAGGATTGGCTCCCAGTTTTCTGTTAGTTTTTTTGCTAGAAGCAGGCTTTGTCTTTCGGCCCCGCCAGGGTTCAAGTCATCGCATATCAAGAATAACTTCTTTTTCAGAGCGAAACGCACCTTTCGTCTCTCTGCAATTTCATAAGATACAAGAGCAATCATACTTACTATGACGATGGATTAACAACTTCTGTCTTGTACGATTGATTGGCAAAATACATGAAAGTCTCTTGTGTCTCATGCTTTGGCATCAAGTACAGGTTGTCTTGAGAAATGATAGTAGTCCATCAAAACATGAAGGGCCGTGAAGGTAATATTTTCTTAATCTGAGGAGGGTTTAATTCCCCACGGTATCTGAAGGCAGCAAAGGACCAATCGTTTATGAATTTACGCGACGTAGAGTAACTTTGTCGGCAGAGGGCCTCCCGGAGAAGGAAGTGTGGCTGCTCATACGGCGCTCAATAGATCGTAAGGAATTTAGTTATTTTATAAGCAACGCTTCTTCAAATGTTCGTCTTGCAAAACTTGTCTGGCTTAGTGGCCTACGGTGGGCAATTGAGCAGTGTTTTGAAGAGACAAAATCTGAACTTGGCATGGATCAATATGAGGTGCGTAAATTCCAGGGCTGGCATCATCATATCTTAACATGCATGCTGGCACATTTCTTTCTTTGGCACCTGAAAATCAGGCTGGGAAAAAAATCACCTTCTATTACACTG
>JAGLOJ010000003.1 GCA_023139045.1 Candidatus Sabulitectum sp. | reverse complement strand
ATCGAGCGCATTTCTAGGCGTATGGTCTATTATATACCTAGCCATTGCGTATAAAAAAACATAGCAACCGACTCCACATCTTGTAGTTACAGAGAGGACAACCGGATTTTGCGGTAATAGGAAATATAGTGTCATGTCCACACTTGTACACTCAGGCTATGTATGCAAATTTCGGAAGAGCCGAAAACTTTGCTGCAGATAACAGTATTTACCGCAAAACAAAATACCCTTGCTCATGATCTTCATTCAGGCAGAGGAACTTCTTCCAGCATTGCTCTGTCTGCTTCATCTTCGGGGTTGCCGAACAAAACAAATCCCGGGTTAAGTCGCTCAGTATTATCAGAGCAGATATGCTCAGATTTAATTGATGATTCATTCCTGATGCTATGTATTATACCGTATCCCATGTATTTACCAACAGCAGCCCCGTATCTGATTTCGTATTGGTTTTATGCGGGGATGCTGTTACTGCCTGTTACAGCATAAAGCGAAACACCCGCCGCTTTTCCGGCAAGAATGTCAGAACTGCTCCGCCCAGCCCAAGAATGATTGCCAGCCCGGATATCAGCTCCCCGGAGGTTACTCCGGAAAACAGACCGGACAGTCTTTCAAATGAAAACAGAGATCTATAATCGATGTTTTCCAGGTTCTGTCCACCAAGCCACTGAGCCATAAAGAAGCCAAACACCGCGGCTCCAATCAGCACATAAACAATGGAAAGCCAGGGGAACGTGGGACGGCTAGGCATAAATCTAACACTGAAGCCTCTCGGTTCAGATCCGCAGCTGACGCTGGAAGTCAGCATCTCATCGATCTTTTCTTCCAGTCTGTCGTTACCCCAGGAGTTCATTTTCTCTCTCCTTCAATATTTCTTTCAGTTTTGTTCTCGCTCTCAGAAGATACACTCTAACTGTTCCCGGGGGTATCTCCATCACCTCTGCCACTTCAGTAGAGGATAACTCCTGGAAATAGCAGAGTGTAATCAGCTGCCTGTCACGAAGGGAAAGCTGTGATACAGCTTCTTCGAGGATTACTCTTACAGGGTCGTAGGAGGTTGGTAAAGTCGGATTTAAGTTAACAAGCACAGCTTCCTCCTCACCTACTTCCATTTTTCTGTTTCTCTTTTCAACAGCATTCAGACAGGTTCTTCTGGCAATGGTGGCAAGCCACCCGGAAAATGCCGCCGGTTCCTGCAGTTTCCTCAGTTTCATCCAGCCCTTTACAAAAGTGTCCTGGCAGAGGTCTTCCGCCATGTGATGATCACCTGTCATGCGAAGAGCCATGGTATACACGAAGCCGGTGTAGTTTTTCACAAGAATACCGTAGGAATCCCTGTTGCCTTTCATGGCAGCCTGCACCAGCTTCGTTGTTGCTTCACTCACGACTGCTCTGGGTCCTTCTTAAGAATAAAGAAGGCAATGACGAACTTGGCTATACCGAGCATTATAAGTATCGGAAATACACCTGTGGGCAGCATTCCCCCAAATCCAGTTCCATCAGCAATAAATCTGAGGATAAAGAAAGCTATTCCAATCGACATAAGTAAAGTGCCTTCAATCAGGTTTCTTTGTCTTGGAGGAGTTCTCTTCTTTGTGTCCTCTTCACCAATAGAGGCAACAAGCTGCTCAATAACTTCCGGATTGGCATTACTCTCAATTGCCCTCTCGATCACATTGTACCTGGCTATCTTGCGTTTGTGCCAGGTGTACAAAGCAATCACGGCCACCACAGCGGGAATTCCTATGGCGCTGGTTATGGCAACAATGGGTAGCAGTACTTCCATTTTTCTATCCTTTCTGTTCAGTGGTTTCTAACAGTAGGACAGGTGGAATGCGGACGGTGTTACACTCTCGTTTCAAAGCCAGTATGTAAATATAACTGCTGGGAATTACAAGTGAATTGCCGGAAACTGCCTGCGCGTGTGTGTGTGTGTGTGTGTTGATACTGGGCGGGTACAAGTGATTTCTACCTCTTCTGCCACCGGAGGGCTGCAATTTCAGAAAACTCTCTGTGATCAGCTTCCGAGAACATCCTTAACAGCAACCGAGAGCACGGAGATGGTTACCGGTTTCTGAAGAACTCTGGAAATGCCGAGGTTTTTCATTTCGTTTGAAGAGCTCTCGGCGCTGTGACCCGAAAGAATGATGACCTTCACATCGGGAGAGATTTCCCTCATCTCGCAAAAAGCCTCGATACCGTTCTTTCTTGGCATGGTCATATCCATAAGAACGAGTTTTATATCGTTCTGATTTACACTGTAAAGTTCAACAGCTTCTACCCCGTCTGAAGCTGTCAACACGGTAAATCCCAGAGATTCCATCAGCGTTTTCAGAACGGTTCTCACAATTTTTTCATCATCAACGAGCAGAATAGTTCCCTCCATAGGGCCTGTAAATACGTGGCCCCCGAGAATCCCGTCGCCCACTGCATCTGATTCAGATACCGGCAATGTCACGATAGCACTAGTTCCCTGACCCGGTTCTGATTCCATTATTATGATTCCCTGATGTGCAGTCACCGTGCCATAAACAGCAGACAGCCCCATTCCGGTGCCTTCGCCAAGAGGTTTCGTTGTGAAAAACGGTTCGAAGACCCGCCGCATTACCTCTTCAGCCATACCTACACCTGTGTCGGAGATGACAAGTTTGATCTTTTCAGCTGTGGGGTTGGTGGTGCTGAAAGTAAGGGTTCCACCGCCATCCATGGCGTCTCTGGCGTTTATGGCCAGATTGAGAAGAGCATTGTTCATCTCTGAAGCATCACCTGCAATGATTGATTTCGCGGCAGAAAGCGTTCTTCTGATCTCGATACGCCTGTCAATACTTCTCTGAAGCAGGGAGATAACATCATCTATCTGATGGTGAAGATCGAATGGAGCGATATGCGAAAGTCCTTTCCGGCTGAATGCCAGAAGCTGCCTGACAAGTGCTCCGGCTCTTTCTGCTGAATTGAGAATGCCTTTTATGTACTCAAGTTGCTCAGAATTGCACGAAAGACCGCGAAGGCACTCGGCAAATCCCACAATACCCATAAGCTGATTGTTGAAATCATGGGCAATCCCTCCGGCGAGTTCCCCCACAGAACGAAGTTTATCTGAATGCTTAAGTTCATTCTCCAGTTGGTGACGACGTGTGATGTCCATTATTACGAGAGATGAATAACAAGAGCCATCGGGATTTTTTCCGGCTCTTGCCATTATCTGAAGAAATATATTCTCACCGATACCGTTCTTCGCCGGAATGTCGAGAGTAACTGCTCTTTGTTCTTTTGCTGCTGCTTTGAGATCATGCAGTACCCGCTCAGAGAGCTGCTCCTCCATGTTGGTCTTGAAAAAATCATGCTTTTTATGCAAAACCCCGGAAAGTTTCAGTACCTGAATAGCGGAATGAGAAAGCCTTGTTCTGTAAGATGTACAGTCGTTATTCCACTCTATTTCAATAAGGCCTATCTTGGCGATCTTCTGGGTCTCAAACAGCCTGTCATGAGCTTTCTTCAGTGTTCTCTCGCTGTTAACCTCGGAAGATACATCCAGAACATATCCGTAAACAGTTGCTCTGGAATTGCCTGCAGCAGTGTATGTTCTCACTTTGAAATATTTCAAGCTCTTGCTGGAGGTTGTATGCATTGCAACCATTCCGGAGTAGGTCTCTCCGGTGGACAATGCATTCTGTGCCGCAAGAAAAAAGTTGTCAAAATCCTCAATCAGGTTCCGGAATACACTGACAGGAACAGGTAGATCGGAACCCAAATCAAACAGCTCTGCAGCCTCCGGGGAAAGTGTAACCGTTTTCAGTACAGGATCATATTCCCAGATTCCCATTCCTGCCAGCAGTTGCGAATCTTTCAGCCTTTTCTGCAGTATTTCCTTCTCATGGTTAATTCTGCTCTCTACTGTGATATCCCGCAAAGTGACACAAAGAGTCTCTGCATAATCTGCCGGCTTGAAAACTTCTCCCTGAAAGATAAACCGTTCCTGTTCGAAGAGAAAAACAGGCTCTTCACTTGTTATTCCCTGAATGAATCGTTGATTGGAGAGTAGATCACTGTACTTCTCTTGAAGCAGTTTGAACAGCGGGTTTTTGTTTAGAATACTGAATTCACTGCTGTCCGGTGAATGAGAAACAAGAATTGCTCCAACGGGGAAGCCATTAAACAAGCCTCTGTATTTCCGCTCGCTTTCTGCAAGGGAAATTTCTCCCTCTCGAAGCAGGGTGATATCGATAAAGGTGATAACCGTGCCCTGGTTTGATCCATCAGATGTTCTGTAGGGAGACACTTTTGCAAGCCAGTAACCGAAAAGATCAGAGTCAAGAGACACTTCCAGAATGATTCCTGAAACAGCAACCTCCCGAACTGCCAGAATGAGCGACTCAAGTGAGGATTTTGCCAGAGTGGTTGTGAAATCTGTAATCGCCCGACCAATATCACTCTCTGTAATCTTGAAGAAACGGCGTATCATAGGATTGAATCGTCTGATATTCAATTCGCTGTCCAGGAAGAGCGAGCCTACATCCATGCTTTCCAGAAGGTTCATGATATCGTCGGAAAGAATGGAAAGCTGACTATTCACCCGATGCAATTCTTCGTTGGAAGCAATCAGCTCTTCGTTGGAAGCTGTCAATTCCTCGTTTGCACTTCTGATTTCCTCGTTGGTTGTCTGAAGCTCCTCATTTGAAGCCTGGAGTTCACCGGTACGACTTCTAAGCTCCCGTCTGGTTGAAGCCAATTCACTGTCAAGAAGAGCTATCTGCTCTTCAAGAATGGAAGAATCAGACTCGGAACATTCAATATGAGCCTCCCGGCCCGCCTTATCAGGTTCATCCCGGACGAATTCAACAAGGAAAACACCTTTCATGCCCAGGGGTGAAATACAACTCACATAGATAGATATGCCTTCCCCAGTCTCACAATGGATACGTCGAAATCCACCTGTAGCCCGTCTGATCCCAGCTCTGAGGGCTGCTCTTAATCTGGACGGGAGCATCGGCAGAAGGCTTCCTCCGGGAATTCCGGAGGGTATGGAGAGGTATGAATTCATATCCCCGTTAATGAAGAGGGTCATGTAGTCCTCATCAATAAATACACAATCCGGGAAAAACCTTTCCTCAAGACACGATGTGAATGAGCGGCTTCGTCCGAGAACATCATCATCTTTCTTTTCTGAAAAACAGTCGTTGGAAAAAGTGGAGCCGGACTTGTTGTAATACTTCTCCAGTGGAAACATGTTCATCGAAATGTTCGTATCTGCCACCTTTTTAAAAATGCGCCATCTTGAGTCAATTGTCTCCAGGTTGCTGTGTTTTCTTCCTGTGGTCTCTCCGCTCCCCAGAAAAAGAAATCCTCCCCGGGTTAGACTGTAGTTCAGCCGGCCTAGAACAATATCCTGCGCATCGGGCTTCAGATAGATCATCATATTCCTGCAGCTTACCAGATCCATGTGAGCAAATGGTGGATCAGAAAGAACATCATGATAACTGAAGACCATATGAGAACGAATGCTTCTGCTTATCTTCCAGCCATTGTCATTTTCTCTGAAATATCTGCGATATTCTTCGGGGACGGTGAAAAACTGCTTCTTGGTATAAATGCCTTTTGATGCCTTTGTCAGGGCGGATCTGCTGATATCGGTAGCAAAAATGGTGAAATTTCTGCCGTTGCCACTGGAAAAACTGTCCATAAGCATGGCAATACTGTAGGCTTCCATGCCGATGGAACATCCGGCAACCCAGACTCGGACCGCTTCGTCACCCTCCTCTGCAAAAAGCGGTTTGATCACAGAATCCTTGAGTACGCGGAATGCAGAAGTATCTCTGAAAAACGATGTGACCCCAATAAGCAGATCAGACACCAGGAGGTCAAGCTGCTCAGTGTTATTCTCGAGCATTTTAACGTAATCCCTGATGTCCTGCGCATCGACTAGATTCATGCGTTTCAAATAACGTCTTCTGAAGGTTGCCATGCGGTACATGCCGAAGTCTACTCTGCTGTGGTCATTGACCATCTGCAGAAGCATATACTCCCAGTCTTCCGGAGCAAATTTACCGTCTGGAATTCCTTCAATGTCTTTGTTCATCAGTGCAAGATAACCCATGATCACGTGAATGAAAAGGGACTATTTGCTCATAAAACCCCTGCAGAATCATCACCGTCATACTATTCTGGCACACAAGTGCTTACCGGTATTCTCAGTAATTATGTCACTGTGGATGAAGTTATGTCATCGTTGAGAGAGAACCGGGAAACCGCAATCAGCCCGCTTTCGGGAAAACCTTGCGGGGCTGATCGTGATGCCTTTCATGTCAAAGATATTGCAGTGATGAATGTGCGTATAATAATTCTTGTCTGAGCAAATATGGAATCAGTAGAAAAATCATTCCCGAAATGCAGCAGAACCCCGACCGTGCGGGGGTTCTGCGCTTTATCAGTATACTACTGCCTGTTAATTTACAACAGCAACCGGAGCATCATGGGCAAGAGAGTAATGCCCGCTGGTGATTACTGACTGTCCTTCGGAGATACCATCTGTAATAGCCACTATACCACGACCTGCCGGTCCCAGTGTTACATAACACCAGTCAGCATGACCGTCTACAACTGCAAACACCATCGGCCTGTCATCACGGATAAGAACAGCCTGTTCGGGTATTACAAGAGAGCCCTCATGCTCGGCAACAACGATCTCAGCTCTTGCCGTGGCGCCGGGGCGAAGATTGGGCACATGCGGTACATCCACAACAACCGTCCCGGATCTGAATCCCGGATCAACAACGGGGGAAACCGATCTTACCTCTCCCACAAGAACTGTATCGTTGAGTGATGGGATTATTACAAAGGCTTTCAAGCCGGGAGTGCACTGGGCGAGCTGCCTCTCGTCAAGGTTTACCTCAACCTGAAGGCTCCACGGGTCAACAAGAGTTCCCAGGGGCGAGCCGGGATAAACGGTCATACCTTCCTGAGCAGTAACATCAGAGATAACACCGTTGAATCCTGCGGAAACAGCAGAATTACCATACTGCGTCCGGGCACTTGAAAGACTTGCAGATGCCGACTCAAGGCCGGTGGTCTGACGTAGCATGCTTCTGACACCGTCAGTTATCTCTCCTCTGTAGTTGTCTATTTCAAACTGGAACAATGCCTGAGCATTTCTGTATTCGCTGTTGGCTGCCGACAGATTTGATGCATGCTGCCCGCTGGCGACTCTGAAAATTACTGTTCCTTCGGAGAACTCTTCACCCTCGTATTCCGGCGCCTGAACAATCTGCCCCTGTATCTGTGCGGTGAGGTTCTGTGTTCTCCTGCTGAAAACTCTTCCAGTTGAAGTGATCACCTCAAAAAGAACATCAATACCTGCCACAGAGGCGGTAACCGGAAGGGGTGAAGGTTCCAGAGCTTCTCTCTCCGGTTCTTCCGCCTCTCCGCATCCGGAAAAAAGAATGAAACTTGCGGCAAACAGAAAAAGACTAATTCTCCGTAACATGAACATGTTTTTTCCTCCTCCGGGAAGTGATCTGGATAAGGGCAGGCAATGTGATAAGCACAAGTGGTGTTGAGATAACCATACCGCACACAACTGTAAAAGCAAGAGTTCCCCACAGGTCCTGGTTTGAGATCGGCCAGAGAACCAGTGGAAGAAGCCCCAGTACCGTTGTGGCAGTTGTCTGAAGAATCGGCCTGAGCCTCTCTCCTACTACCTCATCAACCGCTTTGCGCAGGTCCATACCCGCCCTTTTCTTCTTTTCGAAACTGTCTATTAAAAGAATTGAATTATTTACCGCTATTCCAACAAGGAACACACTTCCCACATACGCCTCCGGGCTGAAGATCCGGTCAAATGCCCAGAAACCCGCCGCAACCCCTACAAGAGCCATTGGAATCACTGCAAGTACATAAAGGGGTGCTGTGAAGCTTTCAAAGACAATGGCGGTAACTGCGAACACTGCGAGAATGGCAAGAGCCACAAGAAGATTCATGTCTATGCCTTCTTCTTTCGCAAGCCAGCCTGGAAGAAATGTGGTGTCTTCATATACTCTGTAACCCGAAGGAAGTTCAAGGCTTGTGAGCAGGGAATTACGGAAACGGGCAGCCATTCGTTCGGCACCCATGAATGAGTAGGCTACAGTACGGACATACTCACCGTCTTCTCTTATGACAGATCCCTGAACACCCACTGTATCAATGCTGATGATCTCACGCATCCGCATGAAGCCGTCTCTTGTTCTGATCCGGCTGTCCAGGATCTCACTGAGCTCAGGGTCTTTCTGCCCTTCAAGACGGAAGGTTAGATCGGTGGTTTCGTCAGCAATTCTAACTTGAGCCCCGTAACCGCCGGCCATGTTGTACCGCAGGGCCATAACAAGCTGATAGGGATTGATACCCAGATCGGCAAGCTCAATTCGATCAAAAACAATAGCCAGCTGATCACGGTTGGGGGTTCTGCCATTCCAGTTTATATCCACTTCCTCAACTCTGGGGTGCCTCTCAAGAAGTGTTTTCAGGTTCAGGGCAATCCCCTTGAGCCCCTCATAGTCGAATCCGCGCAGCTCTACTGTCTGCATCATTCCGGCACTGGTGGTACTGCGCCAGTAAGCCTCCGGGCTGATACCAGCCACATAGATACTACTGATACCACCAACGGTTGTGGCAAGAGCTTTTGCTTCGTCTTCATAGAGCAAAGCCGTTCCGTTGAACAGTGCTTCCTGTTCGAACATGGTGTATATGCTCCCGCTCTCTCTATAAACAGTGGTTCTTGTTGAAAGAATACCCTCACGATCGGTCAGAATATTCTCGAACTTTTTTGCCACATCATCAGATATTTCCTGAGGAGTTCCAGGGGGGAATGAGTAGAACACAACCGTGTAATCTCTCTGCCCTCCAAAATTCCATGTTCGACCGTGCTCCACCTTTGTGAGCAGCACATAAACAGCACCTGCAATGAGGAGAATGGTAAATACTACCGGGATCCAGGGCTTGTGGTGAAGAATGGCTACTACCCTTGCCAGAGCCCTGTCCCACTTCCTCTGGCGGTACCAGTTGCCCTTTTTCCAGTGCCCGGCAATTGAGGGGACAAATGTAAGGCAGACCCCGTAAGAGGCCATCAGAGTAGCTGCAACTGTAAATGCAAATGGTCTGTAGTAGATACGAAGAACACCTTCACTGGCAAGCAGAGGAACCAGGGCGACAAGAGTTGTGAGGATGCCTCCAAGAACAGGTACGGCAACTTCTCTAGCACCCAAAGCGGCTGCTTCAAGGGGCTTCATCCCCTGTCTGCGCCTGTAGGCTATGGCTTCCATAACCACAACGGCACCGTCAACCAGCAGTCCGAATGCAATGGCAAGAGCACTGAGTGTAAGTACATTGATGCTGTAGCCGGCAAGGAACACCGCAGTAACCGCAAGGGCACTGCTGAAAATGATGGAACTGAGAATAAGAGGAGTTGTCAAAGGGCTGGGGTTGAGGAGGAGAAGGATGAACATGATCAGCCCCAGAGAAACCAGGGCGCGCCAGGAAAGAGCACCCAGGTCATCGGTGATGCTTTCAGTGCCATCCTCTACGATGTTCAACTCAATACCTTCGGGAAGATTCTTCTGAATTTCTTCAACCTCACTCTTCACCACGGCGGCAACCCTCACGGCGTTGCTTCCGGCAGCACGGTCGAGTTCCATTGTTATCTGATCGAGGCCGTTGTATCTGAAGATGTCTCCTGAATTTTCTGAATAGCTCTGGTAGATACCGTGGGAGATATCGTCCAGTGTAACAAAATCTGTACCGGTCCGCTTCACAACAAGCTGCTTCATCTCCCAGAGGGACATGGGGACACTGGATACTCGTAGAACCGCTTCCAGTGCGGTAACATCAGTAACTACCCCTACATTCCGGTCAACAATCCCATTCTGAATCGAAGAAACAACCTGTGCAAGAGTGAGATCAAGAGAACGGAGAGCTTCCATATCGATATCAATCAGGATTTCCTCGGAACCGAGGCCCTCAACTATCACCGAACTCACACCATCAATTCGCTCAAGACCCGGTACAACCACATCCTCGGCAAGATTCTTCAGGATGGATTTCTCCGCGCCGGTTATGGCGTAGATGAGGAATCCTTCGCTTTCCATTTCCCTGGGTATTGCCTGAGTGATTGTGCTGGCGGAAACATTACCGGGCATGTCGTCCCGGATCATGGATATCCGTTCGGTAAGCTCCATGGATGCAATATCCATGTCGGTGCTCTGGGCAAATGAGACTGTAACAACACTGCGACCCGCACCGGATGAAGAGGAAATATCCTTCACTCCCCGAAGCTGCCTGGCCACTTCCTCGATTGGTCTGGTGACCTGTTCACACACAGCCTCGGGATCTGCACCGTACCATCCGGTAATAACATTCAGCTCCGGCAGGGTTGTATTCGGAGAGCCTTCTATTGGAATTCTGTGAAAACTCACTGCAGCCAGTCCAAGAAGAGCCAGGTAGATAATTGCGGTTCCCCTTGGTCGCTTGAGAAGACCTGCTATCATGGAGAACTCTTTTCTCTTACCAGCACACTGTAAAGCACAGGAACTATCACAAGAGTAAGCAGTGTAGCCACGGTGATGCCGCAGATAACTGCAATGGCCAGAGGCTGCCTCAGTTCGGCTCCTTCACCAAAGCCGATAGCCATGGGCAGAAGGCCAAGTACTGTTGTAACAGTGGTCATAAGAACAGGGCGGAACCTGTCTCTGCCTGCATCGATCACAGCCTGCCTCACATGCATTCCGGCTTTTCGCAACTGTGTTATTCTCTCCACAAGCAGAATTCCATCGTTAACCACAATTCCCGATAGTATCACCAGGCCTATGCCGGACAAGGCGTTCCAGCTCTGTCCGAAAGCGGCAAGACCGGCGACAACACCGATAACACCAAGGGGCACAGTTATCATGATGATAAGCGGCTCAATGAATGATTCGAACTGAACCGCAAGAAGCACATAAACCAGGGCTATGGCCAGCAGTGCTGCCAGAATAAGACTGGAGGCGGTTCTGTCCATTTCCTGGATTTCCGCACCTGTTCTAAGCTTGACGGGCTCTCCTCGAAAAAGAGAATCGGACAGATCTGTAATCATCCTGGCAGTACCGGCCATGTTGGTTCCGCTGCCCTGGATGGAAACACCCACTGCGCGGTTGCCCTGGTAGTGCTCTATGAAACCGGGAGTCTGTCTTACATGAGTATCAACCAATCTGTCCATCTGCAGCAGAGCTCCGTTCACTCCTACTGATCGCTGGAATATTGAGTCGACGGGTATGCCCTCGCCACTGCCTGCCAGCAGCATCACATCCACCTTTTCATCCTGCCTGTAGTAGGTCGTGGCAACTATGCCTCTTGAAAGGCTTTCAAGATAATCCGCAACATCACTGGCAGTCAGACCGAGAAGCTCAAGAAGCTCTCTGTCGGGTCGCACCACGATCTCAGGTTTTCCAGGCAGATAGTTCACATCAGCGCTTATCACATCCTTAAAATTGTTCTGCGAAGCTTCAGCAAGAATCAGGGCAGCCCGTAAATCAGTATCAACGTTTTCTCCTTCAACATAGATGGTAAAAACGCTTCCACCACCCAGGATTTCTCCCAGCAGTGTTCCCCTGGGGCCAACCTGCAAAGGAAAACTGAAAGCATCATTCCAGCTATCGCGAATGGGAAGAATCGCATTTTTCGCGGCATGTGCGTTATCGAAAGCACTTACTGAAAGGGCATCCACTCCCTCATCCGCCCGAACACCGATACGACCACTGGTCCACCGGGCTCCGGCAAGAGCAGCCAGCTCATTCACAACAGCAGAAAGGTTTACAAGCTGATCCATGGATGTACCTTCCGGTGCACTGAAAGTCATTTCAAGCTGATCGGCAGGAGTATCCGGGAGAAGCTGCATAGGCAACCTGGAAGCGCCGAAGAAAGCAACAGCAGTAATAATGAAAGTAACAAAAAGCACTCTCTTCCGCCTGTTCAGCAGCCTGTTCATGGATCCGGCATACTTCTCTTTCATGCCGCCCGTGACATCCTCGGTTTCTCTGGTTTTCCTGATTCTGGCAGCCAGTGCGGGAATCACAGTTACCGCAACAAGAAGACTGGCCAGAAGAGCAGAACCCACTGCCAGAGCCTGATCGCGGAAGAGCTGGCTTGTTATTCCCTCCATGTACACAACAGGGAAGAAAACAATAATGGTGGTAAGTGTGCTGGCAACGATGGCAGGCCCAACTTCGGCGGTTCCCGAAGTGGCAGCGCTTACTCTGCCTTCACCCTTTTCACGCCTTCTGGATATGGCCTCAAGAACCACCACGGCATTATCCACCAGAAGACCGGTTCCCAGAGCCAGACCTCCCAGAGACATTATGTTGACGGTTACTCCGGCCAGATAGAGGAAAAACAGTGCAAGTGCAATACTGAGAGGAAGTGAAAGCCCAAGAATCAGCGGACTTCTCCAGTCTCTCAGGAAAAAGAAAAGAACTCCGAATGCAAGGATTCCACCGAGTATCAGGGCTTCCACAACCCCGCCTATTGATTCTTCAATGAATACGGCATCATTCTGTATTATCTGCAGATCCACACCGTCGTGAGCAAGGTTAAGTTCGTCGAGAATTTCTTTAACATCTCCCGCCACTTCCACGGTATTGGCCTCAGCCATTTTTCTGACCCGTAGAATGATGGCTCTTTCCCCGTTGTAGCTTGCCCACTCTGTGGGAGGTTTCTCCGATATGTATATGTCGGCAATGGATCCAAGCAGCAGAGGTGTAGTGCCCAGGGTTCCCACCACAGTGTTTTCAATGTCTTCGAGAGATTCAAATTCTCCCTGCAGTGAGAGGAAAAATTCCTTGTCTCCGTCCCGCACCTGTCCACCGGGGGAGACGGCATTGGCCCCGCGGATGGCAGCAGCGATCGAGGCGGGGTTGATTCCAAGTTCTTCTATTGCTCCGTCTCGAAGTCTTACATAAACGGCAGGAGATGCTTCTCCATCAACCTCGCAGGCTGCAACACCATCTGCCTGTTCTATTCTTGTGGCTATTACCCTTCTTGAGAAATCGGTAATATCGGTCCATCCGCCATCCATTGTAAGAAGAATCTCCATGAATGGCCGGCTGGAAGGATCGTAGTCAACAATGGTGGGTCTTTCTGCGGCATCAGGCAGGGACCAGCTGGCGACATCCAGCTTCTCTCTCACCTCAAGCCGGGTGTAATCCATATTGGCGCCCCAGTCGAATTCCAGTGTAATCCTGCTCATCTCACCGTAAGACCGGGAAGAGTAGGAACGCAATCCTCTCACACCCGCCAGGGCGTCTTCAAGAGGATCGGTAACAAGACGCTCCACCTCGTAAGGGCTTGAAGACGGATATCTGGTTTCAATGGTTATTCTGGGGTACTCTACGGAAGGAAGAAGATCCACTGGCATCTGGAGAACAGCAATCACCCCCAGCACAGCGGCAACAACAGAAATAACGGTAACGGCAACAGGTCTGGAAACGGCGATGATGGACAGCTTCAAGCCAATCCCCCTCTCTCAAGGGTGGTCAATTATTCGTTCAGATACTGGAAGTTAACGAAATGACACCCGGATTGGCAAATTTTGTTACTTTTACCGGACACTTCTCAGCAATGCAATTTCCATTTTTTCACTGATCGACAGAAAAAATTCCATAACATGCAACCCTTTGATACTGTGTATAGAAGGAATACCCCAGACATCAAGAATTACCCAGACGGCAGTGTGCCCCCCTTGAGTAAGAAGGCTGTCCAGCAGAAGCTCAGGATTCACCCGGATTCTCACCTGGTCGCCTGCAAATGGATTTTCACCGGCTGGAGCCAGGCAATCCATTTCAGTTTTCGAGTAGTATTCCCAGGCCAGTGATGTGGATTTGCCGCCGAACACTACAACGATATCCCCGGATTCGGAAAGAGATTCAACGGTCGTCACTGCCGTTCGCCAGTCACTTTGATGGTATGGAAAAACCTTCATTCCGTAGTAGGGAATCAGGGCAAGCAGACACATTGTTGTAACAGCAGCTCCGGACCAGCGGAACCTGGAAAAAACAGCAGCAGAGGTAATGGCAAATGGAACCCAGATAACAGAAAGCTGTCTGATAGTCGGATCATCTGTTAGATAAAGACCAAACGGCATGAGTAAACAGAGACAGAGATACCTGCGTTCACCAGATTTCAGCATACTGGTAAAATAGGGCCAGACAGCAAGGAACAGAATAATTACTGCATTTAAAATATAGGCTGTGAGCATCCTGGGGCGATCAAACAAATTCATAGATATCTTTGGCAGTATGCCACCTGTAAGGATTCTGAAGAACTGGGAAAGAGATTGAGTACTCAGGAACCTGGTAAAACCCATTTCCATTCCGGCAACTGCCATTCTGGCACTTCTCCTAACGAACTGGGCCGAGAAGAAAAGAAACACAGGGGTGTACAGAAGAGCAAGTACTCCGGGAACTATTATGAACCTCTTGAATGAAATCCTCTCACACGGTTCAATTGTAAAGTAAAGAACGCTGCCAACAGCAACGCTGAGAACAAAAATGTGCTGTGTGAATATCCCGGCAGCCCCAAGAAGAAGGCAACCGATAAACCCCTTTCTGGACCCCCTCCAGGCCATATCTGCAAAATCCGCAAACCACAGAGAGACAGCAATGTTTATACCGTATACCCAGGCTTCCTGCCCCAGAGAAACAGCAAATGGAGAAACTGCCCAGATCATGCCGGCCCAGAATCCACCTCTGACCGTTGTTCGTCTGGAGGCAAGTCTGAAAACAGGAATAACAGCTGAAGCAACTGCAACTGCAATCAACAGTCTCAAGCCAAATTCACTTTCCCCGACCAGCAGAGAAGATGTCTTCATGATAATGAAAGCCATCGGAGGGTGTGGTGTACCGGAAGCCACAGAAGAGAACATGTCCACCCAATCCATGCGGGTAGCTCCCCATGCAAGGCACTCGTCTATCCAGAAGCTTTTTCTGCCCAGGAACAACAATCTTGCAAGCAGTGAGATCCCGCTCAGGAGCAGAATCAGAAACCGTGGTTTAGTTTCATCAACAAACTGCATTTGAACCCTTCAGATAAGTGGTTTTTTTCTGTCCTGCTTTTTTTCAGAGAGTTGCTTCTTCGCTCCCAGCCGTCTCTCCCGTGAAGCTCTGGTGGGTTTTGTGGGCTTTCTCTTCTTTGGTTTTACCAATGCCTTAAGAATTAGATCATCCAGTTTCTTTCGTGCTGAATTTATGTTCATTAACCGGCTGCGGTATTCCCTTGACTCAATGATTATCTCCCCGGAATCGGTGAGTCTTCTCCCCGCAAGTTTTTTAAGCCGCAAAACAACATCCCCGGGAAGATCCCCCAGAGAGATGTTGTAGCGAAGCTGTACAGCAGACTCGGTTTTGTTCTGATGCTGCCCTCCGGGGCCACCGGCTCTGAGGTAGGCCCACGAGAGGGCGGCTTCAGGTATATCAATCATCAGTTTCTGCTGCCCATACCCTTCTTAAGACTGTATGCAAGCATGAGCGCAGCAAGAACGAACATGGCAATCTTCGCGGCTGGTATTCCATTACCGCTGAAACCAAGAACACCAGCAATGATAGCCGGTATTCCCAGAACAATATCAAAAATGGTTATCTTTGCTCTCTTGCTTACAGGATATTCAGCGCCGAGAACTTCCTTTTTGGCTCCGTCCACCAAGGCACTGTATTTCTTTCCATCAATGGAATACTGCATTTCCCACATGGGTACATAAACAAGATCAACCTTGTTCACATTCACGGTTGTATCAACATCCGAAAGCACATCAGCTTTTGACTCTGCTTTTTTCGCCTGATGCTCTTTGATATTTCCTCTGGCATTGGCCTCGGCACGCTCCTGAGTTATCTGGCCGTTCACCAGATCATTGGCCATACCTGCATTTCTCACTGCTTCAATATCAAATGGTATCTGTCCATCCAGCATATTCCTGTTGGAACTCTGTTTGCTGCCGCCGAACTTGAGCCAGAATTTTCCCCAATCCGGGAAGACGGACTTTTTACCGGGTTGAATATTACCAATACCCCAGAATTCATCGGGATTCTCTCTGGCATATTCCGGCCAGGTGAAGTCTTCACTGAAGCGACCGCTCACCGGCTCCCACCAGGTCCGGGTCTTCTTATTGTCGCCTGTTCCAGTGGTTTTTGTTCTTTTCTTTTTTCCATGCCACGAGGTGGATGCACTGCTCTTCACTATCCAGTAGGGAAGCATGAGCCCCTTTACCGATGCAATTCTGGCTGTACCCACATAACTCTTCGACCTGTGAAATCCTTTGGAAAGCCAGGTGATAAGGGCACTGATGGCACCATTCTCATCCACGAGCATGGGCAGCATGGAATGACCGTCGATCTTAATAATATTGTCATAACCAGCAAGCATGGTGGCGGTTCCGCAGTATGGGCAGGTGATAACATTCTCCCCCTCCATGTAGCCGAGGGGGGCCCCGCAGTTCTGACAGGAAAGCTCTCTGTCATGGGTCAGAACAGTGGAAGTTTCCTCCCCGCTTTCCAGAGCCTCGAGCGTTTCGGGTGTTCCAGGTATCCCTGGAACTTCAGGAGTTTCAGGAGTCTCGGTTCCCTGAGCCATTTTCTCTTCCTGCATATCATTTCCTCCCGTATGATAAAATGTTCCAGTTCATACACAAGCGCATTATACACACAAACAGAACACAGGAAAACCGGGGGAAACAAAAAACCGGCCCCAAAAAGGAGCCGGTCTTTTTATTGAAAAAACTTCCTAGAAGTTCATTCTCCACTTGGTATAGATGTCTGTGTAGCCATCAACATCCTTGTTCTCAAAGCCGTAAGTGCGGCTACCGATCTGAATTGTGTTGTACTTGCTGAAAAGCTCGATTCCAACACAGAAGTCGATAGCTGTGTAGTTGTCTTCCGGCTCGTCGCCGCTTGTGGCCCAGGAATTGATAGGATCAACACTATCGTATCGAACTGCAGGCTGGATAGCAAGAATAACATCACCCTCAAGTTGCATGTCGTAACCGGCCATAACACTCATGCGTGCACCATCGTGATGCTCAACGTTTTCAACGTCGTTACCAGGGTAACCCATCATCATGTATTCACCGGCGAAATTAAGCGTGCCTGTGGAGGAAACCGGATAGTTGGCAACTGCAAAGAAGTCCATACCGTTGCTGCTCCAGGCCTCGACCTCGGTAGTGTCACCGGAAGCTTCGATTACGATGTAGTCAGGTCGACCGACCATGGCTAAGGAACCGCCAATTGTAAGCCAGTCTGTGGGGTCAACGGCCAGTCTGGCTGTGAACTGATTGTCGATTGTGGTATCGGCACGGGTATTGTTGCCTGTACCGTTGGAAAGCATAAGGTCAACAGTTACAGGAGCGAACTTGACTGTAAGCATGGATCCGATGTCTTTTCCACCATAGAGACCAAAATCGGAACCAGCAACAGCTCCAGAAGGCTTACCCGTAACAATCAAGGTTCTGTCGGCGAAAAGCATGGATCCGCCACTGCGGGTCATACCATAGCCGAAGGGAACTTTGAACTGTCCACCGCGAATGCTGAAGTTGTCTGAAAGCTTCATGTTGAGGTAAAGCTGGTCAAGAAAAGTAGTGGCACTGCCGATAGTTGTGTTCTGGGCGGCGATACAAAGGTCAAGACGGTCGTTGATCTTTGGAATCCAGGCCATCCACACGTAATCTTTGAACTCGATACCCTGCGGGTTGCCCTCCTGACCAAACATGGTCTCGCGGAAAGTACCGTAACCCTTGAACTTTGTAAGCTCTGCACCGCCTGTGGCGAAATCACCAGCGAAGGCTACAAGTGCGAAAAGCACCATGATCAATAGAGTTCTTCTCATCTAATACACCCCTTTTGTTTTCAAGTCTTCTGACCGGAAAAACCATATCTTCCGGTCGGTGTCAGACAGAATTATACTTCCCCGGTAAGGAAATATGCAAGTATCAACTTGAAGGAAGGCTTCGTATCATTACTATTGACAGCATTTTCACAATATCTGCAGGCCTTTTCGGGCTCTGCATCGGCAGCTTTCTGAACGTGGTTATCTGGCGTATTCCGCTGGGCAAATCAATTATTTCACCTCCCAGCGCCTGTCCCGGATGCGGCAAAGAAATAGAACCGCGAGACAACATTCCAGTTCTCAGTTACCTGATTCTTCGGGGGAAATGCAGAAACTGTTCCATGGCTATTTCAGCAAAATACCCGATTACAGAACTGATCACAGGAATTCTTTTTGCGCTTGCCGCCCTGCAAACCGGTTACTCACCGGCCTTCATCAATTACGCTGTACTCATTTCTCTGATGATGGTTGTTGTAAGAACCGATCTTGAACAGTTCATAATTCTTGATGAGGTGAGCATTGGAGGAACTGTTGCAGGAATTCTTCTTGCTCTGCTACCCGGCGGCCCTGGTATTCTGACTTCCCTTATCACTGCAGTGACCGGCGCAGCGTTCTTTCTTCTTATAAGAACAGGAGCATCCATCTATCTTAAAAAAAGAGACATTCGTACAAAAGCTCCTGAGGGCTTCGAGGACGAAGAGGATGAATTTCAGGGTGGTATGGGCTGGGGCGACATCAAACTTGCAGCCTGCATCGGAGCTTTCCTGGGACCTGCTTCAACTGTAATTGCCTTTTTCGCAGCCTTCATTCTAGGAGCGCTTTCAGGCGGAGCAATGATGGCATTCGGCGGTAAAAAGAGGAACACACCAATTCCCTTCGGCCCCTTTATGGCCGCCGGAGCAGTGCTGTCTCTTTTCTTTGGAGAACCCCTCTGGAGTGCCTACATGAACCTTCTCGGCTAACTTAACGCCGCAGAACGAAAAGGTCTGACGTACAGAGCAGTGCCCTGGTGGTCTGGTTATTTATCGCCATGTCCACAGGATCACCAAATCTGCCGATTACAGCTTCAACGGTGTTATCCACTGTATTCACTACCGCGAATCCATGCCCCGGGACTGTGGCGTAAAAGTACTTGCCGTTGCTGGTCACAGCCAGGGCAGTGGCAGGGTATGGAACATTAAAGGTTCTTGAGTGCTGACCGGTGCCGCAGTCTATGGCCCAGACCTCACTTTTCCCTTCGGGAGAAACAAAGACCTCACCCAGAACGGTAGAGCACATTCCGTTCACTCCACCGTCTACTGTTGTTTCCGCCACTGTGGAGAAATCACTGGTGGATATCTTGTACACCTTGCCGTCACTGTCAGCAATGAAAATGTAGTTTCCGCTGGTGCCAAGAGCTGCTGCTGCCGGATCGGTTGCATCTGTGGGGCCTGACTTCGTGATGGTCCACCCAACTGTCTCCACCTTGACCAGAGTGCCGTCGGCACAGACAACAAAGACCGTTGTGGAGGAAGGACGGGGAATTATGAAACTACCCACCTCAGAAAGAAGCACCTGCTTATGAACTGTGTATATGTCGTTGGAAACCACATAGAGTACATTACCACCGATAGCAAGACCGTAGCCACCCTCCGGTGAACCGGCCACATCTGTAATGGGAACGCCAAGCGGAACCCCGTAGCTTGCTGCAATGCCGGACTCGGAGTCAATAAAATACAGGTAGGTTCCCGCAGCAGCCAGACCGTCTCCGGTTCCCCCAAGGAAATCACAAGCAGTGGGAGGACCACCGGTGTACACATCCTGAAGATATGAAAACGGAAACTCACTGCTGATGGAAGGGCCTGTAGCGCACGCCAGCAAAAGAGAAAGGATTGCAAATACTGTTACTTTTTTCATCTGTTATTCTCCCATAAGTCTCTGCATGTCTGCAGCGTTAAGAGCTGCTTTTCCCATGTGACAATTTTCATACCTGAATACAGATAGTCATACGCTATACCGGGTGTTCCCCTGTCCCGTCCTTTAACAAAATAAGAACTCAGGAAAGAATAATCTGCTACGGCTTTACATAAGTAAGTATCCGCCGTGTTTGTAGAGGATTCCGA
Organism: Candidatus Sabulitectum sp.; assembly: GCA_023139045.1. Taxonomy (GTDB): domain Bacteria; phylum Fermentibacterota; class Fermentibacteria; order Fermentibacterales; family JCC-6; genus Sabulitectum. The sequence continues at coordinate 98,070 of JAGLOJ010000003.1, read as the reverse complement.
CGCAGATCAAGAACCCTGCGAATTACCACAACATCACCTTCAAACAGATAGTAGACGGCAAAAGGGAATCGCCTGCTCAAAAGGCGGTAATGGCCAAACCGAATGGGGTGAATACCTGCGTAAAGTGCTAAAGAATCAAAGAAGTACTCACCAAGCCCTTCTCCCTGCTTTTCGTAAAAAACCCGCCCGGCATACAGATCATCTATTGCCGAAGCAAGTATTCTGATTCTCATTCAAATCGTTTTCTGAGTTCCTGTTTGGCTTTTGTCCAGTCTGTAACCTGCTCCTGCCCTGCTGACATTCTTAAATCTGTCTCCCGCAGGCTGTGCTCGTGCCATAGCGGTGATACAACTTCCTCGTCATCAACAGACAGAGACACCCACAAAGCTTCCATTATCTGAAGCTTTTCCTGCCTGGTCATTTTATCTATCTGGATTGTGTTCGCCATATTCTTACCCCAAGCTCTCTGCACAAACGCCTACCTGTCGTAATACAAACTGCTCTTAATCATGTCAACCATGAGTCTCTGCATATCCTCGGCATTAAGAGCCGCTTTTCCCATGTGACAATTGTTAAAGAAAACATAGCACCTCTTCACATCCTTTGACAGGCTTCTCAGTTTGTCAACCCATGTAATCATTTCCTTGCCTGAATAGAGATAGTCGTACCTCTCCTGAGTGTTCCCCCGCCACTTGCCGGAATTCCTTCCGTGGAGCCTGATGTAAACAGTATTCTCACCGGTGAGCAGGCCCGTCGCTGGCAGCCCCGGCAAACCTGGAAGATCAATTGACACCGGAGTGAAACCCATTTCACACACCCGCTCTATCGGTTCCCGGGCGTACCATTTCTCGTGCCTGAACTCAACAGCAGCTTTTTTGTTCCCCAGGTTATCACTAAGAGCAGCCAGGTAACTGAATGATTCCTCTTCCAGCGGGAATGACCATGGGAACTGTGCGAGGATCAATCCCATTTTGTCTGACTGAACAAAGGGTGAAAGCATCCGGTGAAAAGCGATCCAGTCATCCTTGCTTGCGTCACGGGAATGAGTCATTGAGGAGTGAAGCTTAACAGAAAAGGAAAAGCCGCCCGGAACAGAATCTGCCATTTTTCCGGTGGAACTGCGGGAGAGTATTCTGTAGTAGGTGGAATTGATCTCAACCGAGTTGAACCTCAGAGCGTAATATTTGAGCCAGTCTTTCTTCGCGATGCGTGGCGGGTAGAATACATTCAGCCAGTCTGGAAAACTGTAGCCTGATGTGCCCAGAAACAGCCTGGCGCCCTCAGGTAATTCTTTTTCTTCCGCGCTTCTTTCAAACAGATCCATGATTACCAATTCCCCTGAAGGTACTCCAGAGCCCTGCCACTGACCATGGCTTTGTCTCCGTAACGGTTCCTCACCTTGTCGGCAACCCTGTTCAGCTCTACTGTCTTTTCCGGAAAAAAAGAAAGCTGTGCAGTTTTAGAGGGCACAAAGTGACTGATGGAGACGCCGATGAGGCGTATTGGCTGATCAATGTGCCCCCTGGCCATTTCCTCAGCCGCAGCAAGTATTGTCTGATCCTGATCGGTGGGCGACGCGAGTATTCTGCGACGGGTTATTCTTTTCATGTTCCTGAGGCGGTACTTCAGGGTCACAACACCTCCCAGCCAGCCTCCTTCCCGAACGCGACATCCGGTTTTCTGACACACCATGGCCAGAGCAGGCATATAGTCTTCCGGAGCAGATACATCCTGACTGAATGTGTGCTCGTGCCCCATTGATTTCGGAGGCTCCCTGTAGCCAAAGAATTGTACCGGCCTGTCATCTATCCCTCTGGCATACCTGTATATCTCTTCTCCACTGGAGCCCAGAACAGATCGGAGGGTTCCCCTGGTGAGATTTCGGAGCTTCCCGATTGTATCGATGCCGAACATTCCCAGTTTATCAGCGGTGCTGGGCCCTATTCCCCATATAGCACCTATGGGAAGATCGGTAATATCATCAGGCATAAGCAGCCCTGCCCCTCGTGGCTTGTTCAGGTTTGATGCCATTTTAGCCAGAAGTCTGTTGGGACCGCAGCCAACTGTACACCACAGGGAAGTGGCCTCATAAACCGCTTCCTGTATCTCCATGGCCCGATCAATAATCCCGCCGGGGGTACCTGTAATATCCATGAAAGCCTCGTCTATACTGGTAGCCTGCACCCTGGGAGTAAACGAAAGGAGCACCGCAAAAATTCGGTTGCTGTATGTTTTGTAACGGGCAAAACTCCCCGAAAGTATCACTGCATGGGGAACAAGATTCAGTGCCCGTGTCATGGGCATTCCGGCGTGTACTCCGTATTTCCTGGCCTCATAAGTACAGGAGGTTACCACCGAGCGAAAACCTGGGTCACCACCCACAATTACAGGCTTACCGTGAAGTTCTTCCCGACCCAGCAGTTCAACCGAAGCGAAGTAGGCATCCATATCTACATGAAGTATCCGTCTTTCAGGCTCCATGGGAATACTCGCAGTCTATGATCCAGCCCATGGTCTCGGTATTGAGATGAACCTCATACACATCGTCAGCGGATGTGCGGACAACATAGTGATACAATTTAACAGTACCCCGTCGACTCTCCCATGATGAGGATACCCTGACCACATGATAAACACGGCTCTGCCAGCGAAACCTGCACGGGGTCACACTGCCCCCTGCAAAGTGGCAGATCATCTCTATACGCTCTCCAATATCCTGCAAAATTCACCTCCGACATCTTCCTCCGAAGGTAAAATAGTATACACTTGTTTACATGTCAAAGAAAAAACAGTGGCAAATACAATTGAAGATCAAAGATTGTTCATTACCATTTCATTATATTGTGCGAAATGCAGCCAGGGTGTTCTTTGTTAAGAATTCAGGCATAACAGTCCTCGGAGGAACTTACATATGACCGTTGCTGACAGAACAGATGCACCTACTATTTCCGCAGTTGTTCCTGTATACAACGAAGAGAATAATGTGGAAAACGCCGTCAAAACACTCATGGGAGTTCTGGCAAATGGGTTCAGTGATTACGAAATACTGATCATCGAGAGTGGAAGTACAGACCTTACTGCAGAAATAGCCGACAGACTGGCTGCATCTGATTCTCATATCCGTGTTATTCACCAGATAAACAGGGAAGGTCTGGGAAGTGCGATCAGACTCGGGTTTGCCAATTCAACCATGGGCTACATTCTCTACATCGACGGTGATGAGCCTTTTGATGTTGGAGAGATAGGAAGAATCATTCCTCTCCTGAGTGCAAACGATGTTGTAATCGGTTACCGGATCGGGGAACGGGAAAGCTTCAAGAGAAAGCTGTTCAGTTCGGTCTACAATGGCATAATACAGTTCTTCTTCAGGCTCAATGTCCGGGATGTGAATTTTTCCATGAAGGTTGTCTCGCGTCATCTTCTGAAAAAACTGAAACTGCGCGCGAATGGCTGCTTCTACGATGCCGAACTGGTGGCAGAGATTCGCCGCACGGGAACTGAGATTTGCGAACTCGGGTTTGTTTATACCCCGCGGACACACGGAGAGTCATCGCTGGACAAGCCATCAGTCATACTGAACATCCTTATTGAAATGTTCGAGTATTTATTAAAAAGAAAGATATTTGGTCGTTAGCCCGGGTGTATTCAGACATACCGGACGGGGGGGGGTATTCCGTATGACAGAAAGACATGTTGCCGTTATCCTTGCAGGAGGAAAAGGCACAAGACTTGCACCCTACACCGCAATATTTCCGAAACCACTTGTTCCTCTCGGGCAGTATCCCGTTGTTGAAATTCTGGTGCGGCAGCTGGTGGCATCCGGCTTCAACGAATTAATCTTCTCCACCGGTTACCTTGGTGAACTGCTCAGGGCCTACTTTCATGACCACCCTTTAAAGAAAAAAGGCGTTACTTTCACCTGGGTCAAGGAATCTTCTCCTCTCGGAACTGCGGCACCGCTTCGGCTGATTGACAATCTTCCTGAACATTTTCTGGTTCTGAATGGAGACTTGTTTACCACTCTCGACTTCGACAGATTGTACAAAAACCATGTAACCTCCGGAGCAACCCTGACCATTGCCATGCACAGCAAAAGAGTAAAACTGCAACTGGGAGTTGTGAAACACGAAGGCAGGAAAGTTACCGGATATCTGGAAAAACCATCTTACGATTATGATGTAAGCATGGGAATCTATGCATACTCAAAAAAAGCACTGGAATTTATACCTGAGGGTAAAATTATGGATTTCCCCGATCTTGTGCAAACCCTTGGCAGAGCTGGAGAACTGGTTGAATGCCAGTTCAGTGAAGCCCGCTGGCTTGATATAGGAAATCCTGACGATTATGCTGCCGCGCAGGAAGAATTCACTGCCGATCCGTCGGTGTATCTTCAAGAAATAGTATGAAGATCCTTGTAACCGGAGCAGCAGGCTTCCTGGGCAGAAGGATCACACACCTTGCATCTGAAAAGGGAAATGAAGTTCTCGGCCTGGATATTGCTCCAGCTTCCCGAATTATCAAATGTAACCTTTCGGACCGGAAAGAGACTGCAGAAGTTCTCAAAGGCAGACACTTTGATGCTGTTATACATCTTGCCGGCATCAGAGGCAATTACAAGGATATGATTTGTGTGAATGTTCAGGGTACTGCCAATCTGATCAGCAGTCTGGATAAAGCCACCGGATGTATTGTCATAGCAAGTTCCTGCGCTGTCTATGGTGTTCCGCAGGACGAGAGCGGATGTGTTTGCGAAGGCGATCCCACAATACCTGTCACAGACTATGGACGAACCATGCTGGAAAAGGAAAGAGTCGCAAAAGAGATATGTTCCCTTCGGAAGATTCCACTTGCTTCTGCCAGGATCTTCAATCTTTTCGGGGCTGAACAATCTCCTGCTATGATGACTTCTGCTGTAGCTCAAAAACTTGTCAGCATTTCTTCGGGGAAAACCCCACCCCCGCTGCAAACCGGGCCCCTTCACACTCTAAGAGACCTGATTGATGTAAATGATGTGGCCGAAGCCATGGTTCTGATGGCAATGCTGAAAACTACAGGAGAGTTTAACGTAGGTACTGGCATTCCAAAGTCTGGAACGGAAGTGGTTAACATGCTTCAGGATATTCTTGAGATGGAGGTACCCGTGGAGATCAGTTCTGAATTCAACCCGATGGTGGAATGCATATATGCAGACACTATGAAAATTCAGACTGAGCTGAACTGGAAACCCTCAATCCCATTCCGCTCAACCCTTATGGCTATTGTGAATTACTGGCAGAAAAACAAAAACTGAGTGCAGCGATTCGGGGCCGACCGGATACTGCCTTTTCTGTTTATCCGGAAGTATACGTCGCATCGCGTCGCGTCCTGACCCTAATCGACTGAAGTCTTTTTTGCATCAACACCCTTTGCTCTGTGGAAAGAGATTCTGGCCACCACAAGACTTATCTCGAAAAGAATATAAAGTGGAAGAGCGAGCATCACCTGTGTGAGTGGGTCAGGTGGGGTAAGTATGGCAGCCATGACAAGAAGCCCCACAATTGCATGTCTGCGATACTTCCCCAGTGTCCGGGGCTCTATGCTTCCTGTCTTCGTCAGAAACAAAACTGCAAGGGGCAGCTGAAACGCCGCACCGAAAATCAACAGGAATGATCCGATAAACCCGACGTAGGCGGAGACACTCCATGCACCATGTATGTTCCCGGTCTCAAAACTCTGAAAAAGCAGAAGTGCCGGTTTGCGCATTACAAACCAGGCAAATGCTGCACCGCCGATGAAGAGAAAAGTACCTGCAATTGTTACAGAGATAACACCTTTTCGCTCAGTCCTGTAGAGACCCGGTGCGACAAATCGCCACATCTGAAACAGAAGAACAGGCGAAGCCAGAATGACACCAACTGTAACGGAAAGTCTCAGGTGTGCTGTAACTGCCTCCGCAGGTGCCAGAGCAATAAGTTCACACGGCGAAGTGGCTGTTATATAGCTGGTTATGTATCTGCTGAAAAAGAATGCAGTTGCTGTTAGAACACCAACTGTGATTATCATTACAAATATTCTTTTTCTGAACTCCTCAAGATGGTCCCAGAAAGAACCTCCATCAACAGGTTTCACTGCCATATTTTTTCCAGCAGTTCCCTTTCGGTAGTTCGATCCAGCAGAACCTGCTCACAATCCTCCCAGCCCCGGGGAATTATCCAGATCCTTCCGTTACCGGTAGTCTTCTTATCACTCTCAAGGTGTTTGAGCATCCCGGAAAGGGTAATAGAAGATGGGATTGCTGTCTCAATACCCAGCTTGCAAGCCAATTCCTTAAATTCCAGGGCAAAATCGTGGTTACCGCCCATTTCAGCCGCCACGGGAATGCCCATGGCCACCGCTGCTCCGTGACCGACTGTGAAACCGCTTATTGCCTCAATGCAATGGCCGACTGTGTGACCCAGATTGAGCAGTCTTCTTTCGCTGTTCTCCTCAAGGTCTGCTGCAACAATTCTGCCTTTGACTGCAAGGCATGCTGCAACAGCCCGGGAGTAATCTTTTCTCAGCAGGTATTCCACTATCTGCCTGTCACCTATCACAGCAGTTTTTAACGCTTCCGCCAGACCGTTAGCCATCTCCTCCGGTGGAAGAGTTTCCAGGAATTCAGGGCAGATAATTATTTCAGATGCCGGATACACTGTTCCCGCCTGATTTTTCTCACCTGCAATGTTCACCGCTGTTTTTCCACCGAGAGAAGCGTCCACCATGCATAAGAGGGTCGTGGGTACAAGGACAAGATTCACCCCGCGCTTCCATGTAGAAGCAGCAAATGCACCAACATCGCAGACAGTTCCGCCGCCTGCAACCACCACGCTGGAATCTCTTCTCAGTTTCGCCTGGTTCATTTCCAGCCAGAGCTTTTCAAGAATGTCCGGGGTTTTGCTTGTTTCACCGCCCGGAAGCTCTATTACATAATCACATAAAGGTAACCTGTCTCCATAAATATTCTTTACTTCTGAATCCAGAACAAGAAAATCAGGAGAAACATCAATGTCTGTAACCCTGTCCACCACATGAACGGCAGTTGAAACATCAGATCGGGGGAAACTGAATTCAATAGACATCAGTGCCGGGGCAAATGCCCTACTCCTCTCCGCCTGTGAATGATGTAAGAGTAATCAGGCTGTCAGCAGACTGCGTCATAACTATACCCACATCAGGGGCAAGCCAGATATTGCGCACAGATATGGTTGTCTCCGGTGCGAAACCTGCTGTTTGAATCCAGTTGATAACCATTTCTTCCTGGTGAATCCTGTAGCAATCGCTCCAGACGCCATCAGGAGAGACCTCCGGGCCGGCAACAGTCTGATTCCGTATCCAGGTATGGCTCAGAGTAACGCCCTGGCTCACAGCCTGAGCACTTACCGAATCTCTGGATGTCATTCCATTTGCAAGGGGCCACTGAAACATTGTGATCCAGGCCTGGTAGATAGGTACTTCAAATCCGTTGAACAGTACTGTGTGATCCTCGTATTTTTCGAGTTTGCCTCCCTCATTGATCCAGTAGCTGTAGTCTGCTCCCGACTGCAACCGCCAGCAGGGTCGTTCCCCTGTAACGATCTGATCAACAACTGTGACTATTCTGCTTCCCCCACCGGCAATGGAGTATTCCCATGTGGCTCCTGCCGGTGATATTGGAAAGTAATCAGATGAGAGTCTGAAGTAGAGGGGATTGCTCTCGCATCCCAGAAAGAAAATTAGAAGTATTACACCGACCATTGTTACAGCCTTTTTCACAGCTGCACCTCCCTTGAAACACCAAAGGTTAACCTGAATGCGTCCCCTGATTTTCCGGAAGCCATTATGCCCTCCAGGTCAAGCCCAAGCCCTGCCCGCCATGGTGAGCCCAGACTGAAATTCCATCTGATCCCGGCTCGCCAGAACGGATCCCAGCTAACCGGATCAATTCCACCACCGGAAGAAAGCCGGCTTCTGCAGTATCCAAAACCCATAACAAGACCCGGGTTGAAAACAGCTCCATGAGGGCGGAGAAATAATGAAACATTACCCATTGGCTTCATCTGAGTAAATGAAGCACTGCCCTGATTGGCATCGCCAAAAACAGTGCCTTCAATTCCCAGCCCTGCTCTGAATTTAGGAGAAAACAACCAGTTGCCGTACAAACCACCGGCAAGTCCGCTGCTTAAATTTTCACCCCATCCACCAATGGGAGTTATACCTGCTCCCTCAAAAACAAAATTTACCGTCCCCGCCATGACAGTGGCGACAACTGCAAGCATCAGAATCGTGGCCTTGTACAAAATACCTCCTATACTTCAAAGAAGGGTAGAGCCTGGTAAGGCTTTCCCGCAAGAACTCTAAATCTTCCTTCAGCAACCTGCTCACAGGTTTTCAATGCAAGGTCAGCCGTATTGTTCTCCTCACTGAGATGTGCCGCAACGCAGAACCTCAACTCCTCATGCACAATCAAAGCAAGTGCCTCAGCAGCATCATCATTGGAGAGATGACCCTCACCTGACGCTATTCTTTGTTTCAGCGGCCATGGGTATGAACCATTCCAGAGCATATCAGTATCATGGTTAAATTCAAAGACCAGTCCGTGACATCCCTCAAGCATGGTCTGCACAAGGGGGCTGAAAACACCCATATCCGTGGCTATGCCGAGTTTTCTGCCTCCGGCAGTTACTGTAAAACCACTGGGATCTCTGGCATCATGCGATATGCTCCACGGCTGTACTGTGAAATGTCCCACCTGAACTGTGTCTCCGTTGGAGAAGTACTCAAGGCCGTGAAGCTTCTGCCCGACAAGTCTGGAGCCGTGTATAGTGCCCTCTGTTCCGAATACAGGTATCTGCCATTTTCTTGCAAGTATTCCAGCTGCTCTTGAATGATCCCCGTGTTCGTGACTGAGAAAAAGTCCCACGGGATCAGCTTTCGGTAAACGGGAACTTTCAAGACGAAGAAGATGCTGTTTTCCGCTGAGACCTGCGTCAAAAAAGAGCATCTGTCCCCGGTACTCGACTGCAAGGGCATTACCTGATGATCCGCTGGCCAGTACTGCTAAATTCAAGGCACCCTCACTCTGTTGAAGTATGCGGGAGATATGCCGTGTTCAGGAGAGGAACCTGTTCCCCAGCCTCTTCCAAGCGTCTGCTCGCCTCCGGCAGGCAGCGAATTCAAACTGAATACGCAAATTCCTCCGGCACCGAGTGACAAGGCTTTTTGAGCGCCTGCAATGGCATTGCTTACAGTCTGATTCCAGACACCAATACCGTACACAACCTTCTCCGGATGCACCGAAGTAGTTGCTGCCGCCAGCTCAAGAGCCCGCAGGGGATCGGAAGTGTAGGCCATGGGACAGACAAAATCAACCAGCCCCTGAGTCAACCAGTTTTGCCAGTCGCAGGAAAATTCTGAAGCAGCCGAGTAGGGGTTGGCCATAACAGCGCATGAGAGGAGCACTCCCGGATCTGCCGACCTCAGTGAGGCCCGTACAGTAGCAACGGTTTCAGTAACCTGCTGCTGCCTCCAGATGCCCCACTGCTCAGGGTCTTCTTCCGGGTAAAGGCCGGTTGCCAGTTGGAAAAGTTCCAGCTCGCGCCGCGAGTAACCGAAAGAGGAATTTGGATATCTTATGTAATCCAGATGAATTCCCCTGATGTTGTAGTTATCTGCTATCTCAACCGCGATATCGGTGATGTATTCTCTGACTCCCGGATAAGCCGGTGAAAGTGTTGCTCCTGCAAGACCGGCAGCTTCAGCCTGCTCATGGGTGTAAGATCTTGAACTCCGCCCATTGCTGTGGGCAGTGAACCACTCGGGATGGGCATGATAGACATGATCCTGAGATTCCGGTTCCCACGGTGCAGACCACACCAGATAAGCATTTACCCAGGCATGAACCTCCATGCCCATAGGTCCCGCTTTCTGAATCACATACTGGAGAGGGTCTTCAAAACCGGAGAAATCGGCAGGAGGAAGAAGATCAGACCTGTAGTAAGCCTCTCCCCTGCCCACCACCTGAACCATAATCCCATTGGCACCGGCAGTTTGAGCCCTTGCGAGCAATTCGTCGATCTGTTCAGGGCTGCCAAGACCATCTCTTACTACCCAGAAGTACCTGCAATTCTCTTCACCTGAAGCCGCTCCTGCAACAAAGAGCAACACAAAAAGAAAAAACAATCTGCATTTATTTGAGAGTGGCACTGAATTCTTCTTTCTGAGGCCTGAGGAAAAGCTGTCCGATCGCGGTTCTTAGATCTGTTTCTCCGTCAATAATACTTCGTACCATCGATGTTATAGGAAGTTCCACAGAGAGCCTTCCTGCAAGAGAAAGCATAGCATGTGAAGTGGGTACTCCCTCGGCCAGCCCGCTCATTTTTTCTTCTCTTACCAGAGACTCACCAAAATTCCTGTTTCGACTGAACTTTGAAAACAGTGTGGCCTCGTAATCTCCCAGGTGTGAAAGACCGTAAACACTTCTCCAGTCGCCGCCGGATGCCTGTACAAGCCGGGCAACCTCCTGGGGGGCGCGAGCCATAAGAGCACCTTTGAGGCCACTCATTTTCATGCCGTCCAGCATACCTGCGGCGATGCCTACCACATTCTTTGCCGCGGCTCCGATCTCGCAACCTATAAGATCGGTGGAACGGTACATTCTTACCAGAGGAGAACCCATTCTCTCTGTGATTCTTATGGATGCATCCTCATCCAGAGAGCTTATAAGCATGCAACCGGGAACACCAGCCACAAAGTCCTGCGGATGCCCCGGGCCAACCCAGATGCTTAGAGAACGGTGATGCAGCCCCTCTTCTTCAGCAACAACAGAGAGCCGCTTGCCTGTGGACAACTCGAGCCCCTTCATACACAACACAACATCAGTACCCGAAAGGTCGTATTCTGCAAGCTGCGATGCAAGTCCGCGAAAAAGTTGAGCAGGTAGCGAGATAATTATCTGATCAGCATCAAGAGCCCTTTCCAGATCAGTGGTAAGAAACACTGAATCAGGCAGGGCCAGATAGGGATTTGATCTGTTCTTCACAAGCAGAGCGAAGTTCTCGCTGTCGGCTGGTTCCCACCCCGTTACCTGATACCCCAGCTTCGCCGCATACCAGAGATGAAAACTGCCCCATCTTCCGCAGCCAAGTACTGTAATTTTCATGCCGAAGGCTCCTTCCCCCGTTCTGTGCAATATAGTATTTCCAGCGTTTTTTTGACATTCCACTATTCCGGCAGTAACTTATACAGGCACACCCATTTTGATTGGAGATGAAATGAAGTTGATGTTCCTGACTTTTTCTGCAATTCTGCTTCTCGCTTCCTGCGGTGGCGAGGAGGAAGCACCAGCCGAGGTGGCAAATGCACCGTCTTTCCCCTTAGATACCCTTGAGATAACAGGATACATCGGAGAGGAACTTGGTGATTCCACCAGCACATTCGGCATTCTCGCTGATGCCGAGTACCACCGGAACACAGGTAACATCCTCATTCTTGACAGCGGGGCCGCCTGTTTCAAGGAATACACTCCATCAGGTGAGTACATCAGACAGGTTTCCCGACAGGGCAGCGGCCCTGGAGAACTCTCTTTTGCCACTCTTGAATTTTTTCAGATTGGTGGGAATGTCCTTGCTCTTAACAGGATGAAACAGGGCTTTGTGGTGTTCGATGATTCCCTCAAGTACCTGGAAGAGATATCCCTCTGGAGCCAGAATCAACCCATGCAGAATGCAGCACTTTCCGACAGTACCTTTGCCTCTTTCATGATCGACTTCACGCAGGTAGACAATGGCAATCTAAAAATTTTCAGGAGAATTGTTCTCTTCACTTACAACACTGAAGAATATGATCATATTTTCTGGGAGGATTCTGTTGATGTTACAATCAGCGATCTTGTTGGAAGCAGCTCATGGCTTATTAACGATTTGTTCCTCGGCACATCCCTGACCGCAGACAGAGATGTCGTTCTTTTCGCTCTCAGGGAATCCGAGAACTACACAATCCATGGCTGGCATCCTGATGGAACTGAGGCTTTCACCATTTCAATACCCCTGGAACCTGTGGCTAAATCTGATCAGGAAATAGCCGAAGAGAAAGCCTATATAGAAGGCTTCTTTGCCCAAATGGGGGGTAATGACATGGGAGGGTTTGACCCTGAGCCCTACCGCGACATGGTAATCAGCGTGAACATCGGACCTGACGGAAACATCTGGGTACAGAGGGGAACAATCGAGCAGCCGTTCTTCGACATCTTCGATATGGAAGGCACCCTTATCGGTCACAAGGTTTTCCCGGAAACAGGCTGGACCTGGCGCTTCTCAATGAACTCCATGGGCATTCTGGCCTGGGAGGATGATCCCGAACTGGGTTACCAGCAGCTTTTCATAGTGCAGTAAACCTCTTTTTTCGGGGCTGGGCGCCTGCACCAGCCCCTTTTGTTAACCGGTACACTGGGAAGCACGATGCTTTATAATTGCAGCGACAGTTTTGAAACTGCGCATACTTCAGCCCACTTTGTCAGGGAGATTTAATGGGGAAGACGTCTGATTCCGTTGCTGTTCAGCAGACCGTAGTTGTACAGGGCCTGGGCTTTGTAGGGGCCGCTATGGCAGTTGCTGTGGCAAATGCGGTTGATGCCCGTGGCGCTCCTTATTTTGATGTTATCGGAATTGATCTTAACAACACAGCCGGCAACAAAAGAGTCGACAGTATCAATTCAGGGGTATTCCCGTTTGAGACCGTCGATGTATCAATTACTGAAGGCACAGAAGATGCCGTAAAGCGGGGAAATCTCAGCGCAACAACAGACGACAGTGTTATTGGGAAAGCCGATGTTGTTCTGGTAAGCGTCAACCTGGACATTACTTCTATTGAAGGCGCAGCCCCATCTGTTAATTTTGCACCGTTTAAAGGTGCCATTCACACACTGGGTAAATGGATTAAAAAAAACACACTGGTAATCGTTGAAACCACAGTTCCACCGGGAACATGCATCAACGTTGTTAAGCCGATACTGAACAAACACTTTGCAGAGCGAGGTATTGCCCCTGACTCGGTTCTCGTCGCCCATTCCTATGAAAGAGTGATGCCCGGAGCAGAGTACCTTGATTCAATAATTAATTTCTGGAGGGTTTACTCCGGTATCACGCAGACAGCAGCTGACAGATGTGAAGATTTCCTGTCCAGAGTTATCAATGTTGAAGAGTATCCGTTAACCAGATTGCAGACAACATATGCATCGGAGACAGCAAAGGTTCTCGAGAACAGCTACAGGGCTGTCAATATAGCCTTTATGGAAGAGTGGGGCAGGTTCGCAGAAGAGGTGGGCTTCGATCTTTTCGAGGTTATTGATGCAATCAGAAAAAGACCCACACACTCAAATATGCGCCAACCGGGATTTGGTGTAGGCGGGTACTGCTTAACGAAAGACCCTCTTTTTGCAAAGCTTGCTGCAAAGGAAATGTTCCACCTGGACGGTCATGAATTTCCATTCTCATCGCAGGCGATCAAAATAAACCAGGCCATGCCTCTGGTTACGCTGAATAAATTGAAAAAATACTTTAATGGTTCCATAAGCGGAAAAAGAATTCTGCTAATGGGTATCAGCTACAGACAGGATGTCGGTGACACAAGGTATTCTCCTGCTGAAAAATTCACAGTTCAGGCTCTTAAGGAAGGAGCTGCCGTTTCACCCCATGATCCATTTGTCAAGTACTGGGATGAGATGCAGATGTGTGTTTCAAAGGACTTGCCTGAACCGGATTCTTTTGATGCAATTGTCTTTGCGGTGCCACATCATGATTATCGCAGGATTGATTTCAACCACTGGCTGAGTACCGACGGTAACTGTCTGGTTTTCGACGCAAACAATGTACTGACAGCCAGCCAGCGTTCTACTCTTAGAGGCATGGGCCATACTCTGTTGTCTATCGGAAGAGGTTAATGTGGAAAAAGTATTGATTACAGGTGGAGCCGGTTTCATTGGCTACCATCTGGCCTGCAATCTCGCGCGAAGAGGTTATCTTGTAGATATTGCTGACAATTTCGCAAGAGGCGTTAAGGATAGTTTCCTTCAGGAGCTATCAAACCGTGAGAATGTGAATCTGCTGGATCTTGATCTGCTGGAGAAAACATCTTTTAATGATCTGGATACAGATTACAGTATAATTTTCCATCTGGCAGCGATTATCGGTGTGCAGTTTGTTTTGAAAGCGCCGTACGATGTACTTACAAAGAATACTGAATTACTCCGGAATGTAATTGAGTTCGGAAGGAAGCAGAGGTTTCTGGACAGGTTTGTGTTCACATCAACCAGTGAAATTTATGCAGGCACTCTCAGGTATTTCTCCCTGCCTGTACCCACACCAGAATCAACCCCGCTTACAGTTACCGATTTATCGGAAAACAGAACATCATACATGTTATCCAAGATATACGGGGAAGCACTTTGCCTGCACTCAGGGCTGCCTGTAACCATAATCAGACCTCACAATTTTTACGGCCCCCGCATGGGCTTGTCACATGTTGTTCCAGAGTTATTCAAGAAGGCTTTTTTCAGTAAAGAGGGCGAACTTACGGTCTTTTCCCCTGACCACCGGAGAACTTTCTGCTACATCGATGACGCTGTCGAGATCATGCGGATACTGGCAGAGGCTGAATCTTCTCTGGGGCAAGCCTTTAATGTTGGTAACGAATCTCCTGAGATCACCATCAATTCTCTGGCGGAGAAGATACTGAAAATTGCGGAATCGAATCTTGTAATTACAGCGGGTCCCGTAACTGCCGGATCCCCGCGGCGCCGTTGCCCGGACATGACCAAGACATCGGAAGCCACGGGATACACTTCGATTATTTCTCTCGATGAAGGATTACGCCGCACTTTTATCTGGTACAAAACTAATGTTTTCCTGAATCCGGGGCTCAGTGCCATATAGTAAAAGGGGCAGCCTGTCCGATCAGGCTGCCCCCTTCTCACGCACTCTGGATCAGTCTGTAAGAACCATCCTGCAAGTCGAGATATCGGAACCGGTTTTGGCAACAACAGCGTAAACACCCGTGGGCATTGAAGCGGCATCAACAGTGATAAGATTTGTGCCCTCCGACAGAGACGCTGCATTCCTTGTGGCAACAAGTCTACCGGCAGAATCGTAAATCCTTAACTCTATGTTTCCACCCTGGGGTGCCTGAACATTGATGTTGAAGGAACCCTGCGCCGGATTTATTGCAGGAGCTACAGCGAAACCGGTCTGAATCTGAGCTACCGTTTCTTCTGCTACACCGGTCGGATAAGCCATGAAAACATGAACATAACCGTTAAAGTCACTGACTATAAGATCCGGAATTCCGTTCTCGTCCCAGTCATTTACCCAGAGTCTTGTGCCTGCGTAAAGATCGAGGGGGCTTCCATTACTCTGTATTGCTTCATAGCCGCTGAAAACCGGGGCAGCATTAGTACCTGTGTTTTCGTAGTAGTAGATCTGGGCATTATTTTCGCCCATGATAAGATCTTTCTTACCATCACCGTTCATGTCATAGACCTGTGGACAGCAACGAGATCTGTTGATGTTTGATCCACTGCTCTGAATGTATGACCAGGTTGTAAGAACCGGATTGGCAGTGGTTCCCGAGTTAAGATAAAGCCTGATTCCCTGCGAGCTGGCATCGTTGCCAATGAGAAGATCAAGAAGGCCGTCGTCGTTCCAGTCAACCACGACCGGGGCAGAGTTCTGACCCACATCAATGACACTTCCGCCGGCAGTCATGTGCCCTTCGGAAGTGAGATCGTCTGCTCCTGAGCCCGTTCTTCTAAAATAGGTAACGTAACCGTTTCTGTCTCCAACGATAATATCAGAAAGACCGTCACCGTTCCAATCCACAACCTGTGGATTTGTGGCTCCGGTGCATCAACCGGAAGGAAGGGTAATGGTTGTACCATCGGCCTTCAGGTTAGAGTAGCTGTTAAAAACCGGAGAATCGTTGGTGTTTTCATTTGCATAGAAACGAATCCTGCCACCGGTAAAAACTCCAAGAATCATGTCCTTATTCACGTCATCACTCCAGTTGGCAATACAGGGAGCCCCGTAGTAACCCACATCGATCTGGGCACCGGCACATTCCATGTACAGGTACGACTGGTAGGCTGGGGCCTGAGCCATACACAACCCGGCGGCAAGAAGCATAAGAATCGGTAAAAATCTCATTTAAACCTCCTCCAAAAAATGATCTCGATACATTTCACGAAACACACAGTAGAATAGGCAGAAACAACACTGCTGTCAATGCGCCAGGCAATTGCAACCGACAGACGTCCTGTTTACAGCTGTCTCTTATTCATACTGTTTCGGTAGGATTAGTGCGATCTACCTTTGATCAGAATCCATACCCGACACCGAGTTGGACGAATGGGAGTACACCGGATTTATCGCTGCCAACAAAGTACCCGCCTCCACCGGCAATCCTGAAGATGAATCCACCGTCTGCTGTGTATCTGTATCCCCCGGTTCCGGAAATAAATGTTGTTCCTTCGGTTCCGTAGGAAAACAGCTCTTCAAAAAATACGTCAAAAAAACTGTCATCCTCCTCTTCGAGAGACGGAACATAACCGACACTTCCGGTGAGCTCGAAGGAATTCATCATTCTTACGTAGCTCAACCGGTATTCAGGTACGAAGAAAAATGTACCGGCTGCAACTGCAACCTTGTTGCTTTTATCAAATGAAAATTCATAGGCAAGTTCGGGAAGGATCAAACCGGGGCTTCCGACCGACAGGGTAAAGGCATGCCTTTTGAATTCCTCTGCCGCTGCCGCAACCACAAGAATCAAGAGGATTACAATCGCTTTTTTCATTCAGATCAATCCTTTCAGTGCACAAAACCGTGAATAACTCCATGACATCTGGACGCTGTACCTATGAGAAATCTTCCTTTCTCTTTCCTGACCTCAGTAAGCAGAGCAGAGAGCTGTCCTGATGTAATGGCTCCAACTCCAGGAAGAAGCTGACCCGAACGGACAACAATTGTGCTGTAGGAATTCAGATTAATCTTCCCCATAATACCGAAGAGAGGTTCATCCTGTTCTTTTTTTGTTACTGAACAAAAATCTTCGGGCTCAGGGCAGGAATCGGGACAGATGAAATCACTCAGGGAACTGTAGATACACCCGTCATTCCCTGCAACTGCTCCTGGAAGAAACTCCATGACACGAACAGGCACTGGTATACAAAACCCAATGTGACCGAGAACCCAGTTAAAAGCAACATGCAGAGGCACGCAGGGAATCACCAGATCATCCGGCCTGCGTCTGTCAAGGTTGTTTCGAAGAAATTCAATGGCATCTGTCCCGGCGTGATGTTCTCCCGGAATTTTAGAAGACAATTCCGGAATCCTGTCTACAAGGTAAACTTTACAGCGGGGCCATTGATGACTTATTTTGAATGCGGCAGAACTGCCAAACCTTCCGCCACCCAGGATATACACTCTACCCGGGCTTACCGGCAATGAACTGGTAATAATCATCTTTTACAACCACCCCCAACACTACAGAGTATACAATCAACACAAGGGCCGGTAAATAGGGCCTGCTGAAGAATCGCTGTCAGATACTCAGTTCGATAAGTTTGGAATAGCCGTTCTACATCATTGCTGCCCCTGCCTGGAGTAAATCCCGGTTGTTCTTTTCCATCTGCGGTGGGACCACCAGTACAGATCCGGACGCTCTTTTATCATCTCCTCAAGTACTTTTGTATAACGCTGTGTTAATTCAACCTCAGCCTCGTGTTTCGGAAGGTCCTTGTTGGGCATCAGAAATTCTTTCACTACAAATCGCTGGTAAGGTCCTTTCTCGCGGACCATGAAACCACAGGTGATGGGCATATTCAGCTTCACACTGAAAGCTGCAGCTCCTCTGGGTGTGGAAGCAGGCTGGCCGAAGAAATCCACAACGAGACCATTCTTTCCTGCACTCTGATCGCTGAGCCAGCATACAATACCACCCCTGCGGGATATCCTGATTATGCCTCGCATTGAAACATCTCTTGTAAGCAGCTTTGCTCCATGTGAAGATCGGAGCCTGTTTATGTATCCATCCACAAGACTGTTACGCTGCTTGCCCACAAGGAAGCTGATCTCTTTGTCCAGAAACGCATTGGATACACCGTAGTACTCCCAGTTGCCGAAGTGGAAAGTAAGCCCGACAACTCCTGTGGGGTAACTGAGCATTTTATCAAGAGCCTCTGTTTTCTCAACTGCAATGTACTTCATGAAGTACTTCTTCCCCATACGCCCCTGGCGGATAAATTCCACCATGAACCTGCCGTTGTTGGCATAGGAAGCACTTCCGATCCTGTTCACTTCTCTGGATGTTTTCTCTGGAAAAGCCGTGGAGATGTTGATCCTGGAGACTCTTCTTCTTACCCCAAGAAACCATGCAATGCGACCAAGCAGCGCACCACCGATCAGGGCGGACTTCAGGGGTACAACGGAAAGAAAAAAACCTGCAAGTCTTGTGAGGACATACTCTATTTTATGGGAAAGGGTAACTTTACGTGCCAATGTTATCTCCTTCCAAATGGAAGTTTCAGCTCTACTGCATTCTCCGGGCAGAGCTCGTGACAGCAGAGGCACATAATACAGATACCTTTCTTCATCCTTGCTCTTCCGTTTCTGATTTCGATGGCATCCACAGGGCAAGCTCTTTTGCAGACTCCGCAGCCTGTACACAGTTCATTGGAAACGGGAGCTGTGCGCAGCAGCAATCTTGCAACAGATCCCAACCACCTTGGTATATGATTCAGGTAGGATCTTGCAGGAATGTCAAAATCAACAAACTTATGACTGCCGTGTACCGTTATCTCGGTGAAGGGCTTGCCAAGACCTCTGGAAATGGCTTCCGCATTACTGTCAAGTTGTCTCCATGGAAGACCGGCCATCTGCGACAAAATCATGTCCAGATGAAGACCATTGCGGGAAACCGCAAGAAACCCTTCGCGCCTTCTTCTACCATCAGTGCTTGGACCTCTGCCATCCATACAGAGAATTCCGTCACTGATGTGCAGGCCGAAATCTGCTATTTCATAAAGGTCCACAATATTCACCGCAAGATCCACCGGACGGGGGCTGCGCATGTGAAGCAGCGCTTTTCCCAGACCGGGCACAATACCGAACGAGTTCTTCAGTGCATTTGTTAATCTGGTATACATGTGGGTTTTGAACTTGCACATGTTTATTCTGCAATCGTACCCCTCAAGAATCGGAAGTGCAATGTCATATTCTCGATTATGTATTGAAACTCTTTTCGAACCGGATCCTTCAAAACTGACCAGCTTTGCGTCAGCCACTTCCCCGGCAGTTTTAAAACCACAGTTTTTCCAGTACCTCTCCACGCCTTTTATAGCCCCTCCAGGACTGTCACCGATGGCAACATCACAGCCTCTGTCCTTAAGTAAAGATGCCACAGCGGCTACAACGGCAGGATGAGTTGTGATTCCCCGTGAGGGATGCTTAGCCGCCAGCATGTTAACTTTCAGTAGAACTCTGTTTCCCCGGGAGGTGCCCTCGGGCCAGCCTCCGGCTGTCTCCACCATGGAAGCAATGGCGGTTCGCAGTCTTTTTACACAGTAAAAGCCAAACCCGTCCTGTATCACAACATCGTAATTCATTTTTTACCTCAGTTGCAGCAAACCCTGTTTTTGCCAGCCCTCTTTGCCCTGTACATTCTCTGATCAGCTATTTCCAGCAACTCGTCCTTCTCCCGTGAATCAACGGGAAAGGTTGCCACGCCCAGGCTGAGACTGACAAACCCTCTGGGTTGTTTTCCAGCATTGGGAATACTCCTGCTGGTTTCAACCATCTTCACCCGTATTCTCTCAGCAATATCCTCGGCCACCTGCTTGTCTGTAAGGGGAAGAATGCAGACGAATTCCTCGCCTCCATATCGCACAAGAATATCCACATCTCTAAGGGCATCACTCATGGCATGTGCAAGCTTCTGCAAAAGAACATTACCCATTGGATGACCGAAAGAATCGTTGTAATGTTTGAAATCATCAATATCCATCATTATCAGTGAGAAAGAGTATTCATACCTGTCGGCTCGTTCAAACTCTTCCGGGTACCTCTCTTCGAAAAAGGTCATATTGTACAATCCGGTAAGCCTGTCGCGATGGGCCAGCTTAATAAGCTCCGTCTGCTGAAGAGCTGTTTCCAGCACACCGGCTGTGAATCCCACCAGGTTGTTCAACCTTCTAATATCATCACTCTGAAATCTGTTCACCTGAGTACTCTCAATATCAATAACGCCCACAACCCTTCCACGGCTCAACATCGGGATAGCCAGTTCACTCCTGATGTCCGGCAGAAGGTGGATGAAAGAACCAGTTTGCAGCACATCAGGGATGTTGATTGTTCTCCCTGTTTTTACCGCTTCGGAAACAATACCGGGATCAGATGAGTCTTTAGTCACCTGGATTGTTGCCCCGGCAAGTATTGCTGTATCCTTGTATCCTGATCCTGATACTGCCTGAACAATCAGTTTCTCCGGTACTATTGAGGATGAAACTTCCCCGGCGGCAAGAACAGCAATGGCTTCGTCGGGGTAAAAAGCTTCAATGGTTCTAAGCATTGTTCTGCATATTTCCCCTGGATCCACCAGTGAAGTAAGATCAGCGGCAAGCGAAGCTATTGCATCAGTCTCAAACTCAAGAAGTTCAATTTTCTTCTGCAGGTTTCCGCGGATTGTGTTATCTGATACTACAAGAGTCATACCGCCGGATTCCCTCTGTATCAAAGAAAGCCCCAGATGACCGTCGCCGTTGTTCAATGGAACTGTGCACATCTCTGCATCACGTTTTTCTGATACGGCATTTACAATAATTTCCCGGGACGCCGCAGGAATAGTATTCAGTACATTATTTAACGACATTCCATCGGAAACACTCCTGATTCCTGGAATTGAATCAGTGTCTCCATAAACCGTCTCCACTATTCCTGCATCAGAGAGAACGATTGCTTTGAAAGAAAGTCTGTTGAGCATCTGTTCAAATATACTTTTGAAACCTTCAAGTCGACTCTGCGCATCAAGATATCGGATGAATGACGACAATTCACCTGCAAGCATCTTTAACACCTTCAGGCTGCCATCTGACGGACGCTTCTTTGAAATTCCGTTGTCGCATCTGATGATCCCGTATACCTTGCTGCCAACCTTTATAGGTGTATCAACATATGTGATACTGCCAACCCATGTTTCTCTGTTATCTCTGAATTCAGGCTCCCACGATACAACCTGGATACCTGCTGCAACAGCCGTATCAACAGGCAGATGACCCACGGTACCTGAAAGATGTATGGGTTCACCTGTTATCCCTCTTCCCCTGAATGCAACTGCTTCAACTGTAGAACCTGAGCTGTTGAGAAGGCCAATCCAGACCCTTTGAAAACCCAATCCTCCGAGGACGGAGAGCACAACTTTTCTACAAGCTTCTGAAATCGAAGTGACGCTGCTTAAATCGGAGGCCAGGCTTACCACAGTTTCAACAGACTCCAGAGAATCTTCAAGGGAATCTGCCGCCATGGGCAGGATTCTGTCACGGGATACAGGCAGTCCGGCTTTAATGCCGGATGCTCTAACCGAGCTCAGATGAAGCCTGACAAGTTTTATTACTTCGTTGAGTGGTGTGGAATAATCAACTACTTCCACGGCAGAAGCACTTATAGCTCTTCTTAGAAGCCTCTGATTGATATCCGGGACGCTGATAATAACAGGCATTTCCTTTCTGGAATACACAGTACCCAGAAAACGACACACTTTCATTCCATCCATCCCTGCCAGAATCTGTCCGCAGAGAACACATCTTGGCTTCATGGAAAACGCTGTGATCACTGCATCCAAACCGTTGGTTACCGATTTTACAGTGAGACCCTCCCGAAGAAGGGCCTCCTCTGTAACTGCCAGAAGAGCAGGGTTACCCATGGCAAGGAGTATGTCTATCCTTTTCACAGGTGCCGTCTTCTTCCGCTGTATCTACTACTCTGCTTCCAGAACAGCCTGCGCGGCTGCAAGTCTGGCAACAGGGACCCTGTAAGGTGAGCATGATACATAGTCCAGCCCCACATTGTTAAAGAATGCAATTGATGCAGGATCACCTCCATGCTCGCCGCAGACACCAAGCTTGAGCCCCGGTTTTGCCTTTCTGCCAAGATCCACGGCGATTTCAACAAGACGCCCGACGCCTGGTATGTCAAGAGAGGCAAATGGATCCCTCTCGTAGATACCCATTCTTACGTACTCGCCCAGGAATTTGCCGGCATCATCCCGTGAGAATCCGCAACACATCTGGGTAAGGTCATTGGTGCCGAAGCTGAAGAAATCGGCCCTTTCCGCTACCTGATCCGCGGTAATTGCTGCTCTGGGTATCTCGATCATGGTACCTATTTTGTAGTTGATGTAATCATCAGTTTTACCATTTTCGGCCAGAACATTATTGATAACCTTCTGGGCCATTTCCCGGGAGATGGTCAGCTCTTTCACATTGCCCACAAGTGGAATCATGATCTCTGGAAGAACTGCAATACCGTCTTCTGCAACCTTGATGGCTGCTTCCATGATTGCTCTGACCTGCATATCTGCTATCTCCGGATAGACAAGGCCCAGTCTGCACCCGCGGTGCCCCATCATAGGGTTGAACTCGTGGAGAGATTCAACCTTAAGGGCGACGGTTTCAGCAGTAACACCCATAACCTCTGCCATCTCAGAATGTCCATCACTGTCATGAGGGAGGAATTCGTGCAGGGGAGGATCAAGAAGCCTGATGTTGCAGGGACGACCATCAAGGGCGCGGAAGATGCCCTCAAAATCGTTTCTCTGAAGAGGAAGGAGTTCTGCAAGAGCCTCATTATAACTGGCAAGTGGTAGCTGAAGCTCCGCTTCCAGAGCCTTTGGATCACCTGCACCCGATTCAATCTTTTCCTGTATTCTCTTCACATCGTCGGCTACAAGAATAAGTTTTCTGAAAGGTACAATCCTGTCACCCTCGAAGAACATGTGCTCGGTACGACAGAGGCCGATACCCTGAGCGCCGAACAGAACAGCCATCTCTGTGTCGCGCGGTGTGTCAGCATTGGTGCGTACATCCATGCGGCGAATTTCGTCTGCCCATCCAACAAGCTTCTGATAGTTTCTGAACAGTACACTGTCTTCTGACTTCAAGTTGCCGTGAAGAACCTGGACGATCTCGGAAGGACGAACCTGAACTTCACCGGAGAATACCTCTCCCGTGAAACCATCAATGGCGATGATGTCACCTTCTTTTACTGTAAATCCATCGCAGACCATCACAGCGGCCCGGCTGTCAATGTGCAGTTCATCGGCACCGGAGACGCAGGGAACACCCATCCCGCGGGCAACCACTGCAGCATGACTGGTCATACCGCCTCTTGCGGTAAGAATACCCTTCGCAGCAACCATTCCACCGATGTCCTCAGGGCTGGTTTCAAGGCGGCAGAGAATTACCTCTTCTCCTCTGGCATTCCATTCTTCTGCAGTTTCTGCAGTGAATACAGCTTTTCCGCAGGCACCGCCTGGAGACGCATTAAGACCCTTTGTAAGCAAATTGGCAGCTGCTTTACTGTCTGCACCAAGAACAGGTGCAAAAAGCTGATTGAAGCTCTGTGCGGGAACCCTCATAATTGCTTCTTTTTTATCAATCAGACCTTCTTCGGCCATATCAACAGCCATATTCAAAGCGGCAAAAACGGTGCGCTTCCCAGTACGGGTCTGAAGAATGTAGAGTCTGCCGTTTTCAATTGTGAACTCAATGTCCTGCATATCCAGGTAGTGTTCCTCAAGCTTTACCCTGAGGTCAAGAAGCCCTTTGTAGGATTTTTCATCTCTTTCACCGAGAGTTGCAATTGGAAGAGGTGTGCGGATACCAGCCACGACATCCTCTCCCTGAGCATTCATAAGGTACTCTCCGTAGAATATGTTCTCTCCGTTTGCGGGATCACGGGTAAAACAGACACCGGTACCGGACTTCTCTCCCATGTTACCGAAAACCATTGCCTGAACATTTACTGCCGTTCCAATAAGACCCCTGATCTCATTGATCTCGCGGTAACGGATTGCTCTTGAGTTGTTCCAGCTGCTGAAAACAGCATTAATGGAAAGCTTGAGTTGTTCCCATGGGTCTGTGGGGAAATCACTGCCGATAGCCTTACGGTAAATATCTTTGTAAAGCGAAACAACTTTCTTCAGATCGTCGAGATCAAGATCTGTGTCAAGTTTGACACCTTTTTCTTTCTTTACGCTATCGAGAGCGTACTCAAAATCATGGTGCGGGATGTCCATAACAACATCACCGAACATCTGCATAAATCGTCTGTATGAATCCCAGGCAAATCTGGCGTTGCCACTGCGTTTTGCTATTCCCTCGAGCGTACCCTCATTAAGACCCAGATTAAGAACGGTATCCATCATTCCAGGCATGGAAACTGCCGCACCGCTTCGCACGGACAGAAGCAGGGGGTCTGTTTTGTCGCCGAACTTTTTTCCAAGTTCCGCTTCGAGAATACTGACACCTTCACGAATCTGATCATCAAGCCCCTGAGGCCAGGCTGATCCGGCCTTATTAAAAGCATCACACGTTTCTGTGGTAATTGTGAATCCCGGAGGAACAGGCATATCAATCTTTGTCATCTCCGCAAGATTTGCACCCTTTCCACCAAGAAGCTCTTTCATTGACCGATCACCATCGGTTTTTGTAGAACCAAAATAATAGACATATTTCTTGTTCATTATCTTCTCGTTTCTTCTAGTTTTAACACTATGCTAAATAATACTAATTCCAACCTGTTACGGTATTTTTAGATAAACAAAACCACCTGAGAAACAAAGTGTTTCCCACAACCCATCCGGGCTAATATAACAGTCCGGTATCTTACTGTGGCTATTTACGGTAATTCTTTTTGCGCCAGATATATGCGACGAATTCCTCGATTTCACGCTGCTGAACCTCATCAACCGGTGTAACCCTCTCAAAGACCCAGGCTGCAGCATCAGTTGCACTCTCAAATTCACCACTGTTCGAGCCCAGATCGGCAAGAATAACGGCGATCTCTTCCATACGGGCATCACGAAGCAGATCAGAACCCTCGCTGGCCAATCTTTCAAGAAGGTTTGTCTGTGGAAATTTCACAGACTCTCTGAGAATCTGATAATGCCCTCGAAGCTGCGAAACAGACACACCATATTCCCCTGCCAGTTGCTCCTGAGTATAGTGGGGGCCTCCTCTGGTAACTGCATACTCCAGTGCGGCAGCCCAGGTTTCCGGTTTTCTTCCCGAAGGAGTGCTTGTCGCACAGAAACGGCCCCATGCATCGGCAGCGATAGTTGCTACCTCAGAGGAATAACCGTGAAGACCAAGCATACCTGCAGTCATTCCGGGCACCACATCAATGAGGGGAAGGGCAGTTTTCTCAATAGCACTTCGCCTCATCTGAACCCTCAGGGCCTCAATCCGGAGAAGACTGTGTTCGATTTTCTCGTCGTAGGGTGCCAGCTCCTTCGCCTGAAGAAGAAGGTGAAGACTCTCCTCCAGTCTGTCCCTCTTAGCCTCCAGCAATGCCAGATAGGTGAGGGTTGAAGCAACACGATATCGTTCCCTTCTGGCAACAGACAAGAGAATCCTCTCGGCAGCATCATCGCGGTGAAGCATCAAGAGAACAAGCCCCTTTTTTCTGCTGGCATCAACATCCCCGGGATAGATTTTCAAGTAAGATTCAAGTGATTCCAGAGATGTCTCAAAAAGGTTCAGTTGTAAAAAAATATCTGCTGCTAAAAGAAGGGCGGCGGCTCCGGGAACGCCATACCACTTGAAGTCGGAAAGTCTTCTGGTAGCGCTGCTTATCTCTCCACGGTCTAATTCCAGGCGACACATTTCAAGAACAGCAAGATTTTCGTCGGGGGTGTTCCTTACAGATGTGTCTTCCAGAAGCCTTTCAAGGCTTTCTCTGGCCTTCTCTGCGTCCCCGCTGACTCTGGCCTCCTCCACCTGCTTCCACAACCAGCTGATCTTCTGGTTTTCCATGAGTCCCCCCGACTTCTATCAGTTAACTGTAGCCAGTACACCCGTGACCGAAGATGACTGCTTGAACAGCCCACTCTCTGTTACTGCTTCAATAGCATAAATGTAAGCCCCGGAAGCGGGAATGTCACCATCGGCATCAAGCCCGTTCCAGATTATCTGGTTATACCCCTGAGTACACTGTTTTGAAAAGCGGACGATACATCTGCCTGCTGTTGTAAATACAGAAACAGTAACAAAAGCATTCGAAGAAACGGAAAAGCTGAAGCAGCGCCTGCCGGTTCCCGGATTGGGATATACCACATACTGCTCAATAGCAACTTCACTCTGTTCGGTTGAATTAACATAAA
This sequence comes from Candidatus Sabulitectum sp., assembly GCA_023139045.1. Classification (GTDB taxonomy): domain Bacteria; phylum Fermentibacterota; class Fermentibacteria; order Fermentibacterales; family JCC-6; genus Sabulitectum. Next base: position 71,655 of record JAGLOJ010000003.1, on the reverse strand, counting down.
GGCTGTCCCGGGAGAGATTACCCACACCATCCATGGCCTGAAGTATGAAAAGGTGTCTTCCGGAGGCCAGGCCGGAAACAGTGTACTCGAGCTGACCGGTTACGGTAGAACCTGTGTTGTATGTAAATGATTCGCTCACATCATACTCATCATTATCTACAAAGAGCTGGATGCTTTTACCAATTCTTCCCAGAAAGGTGATTCCACTGGGGTCGGAAAGCTCTGCCTCCAGTACCCCTTCACCTGTAATGGTGGGTTCCTCAATGCTGCTCTGTCCTCGGATCCACATGGATATTTCAGGGCCCTCAAAATCAGAAGGAGCATCACCCTCTGCGAGAACAAGAGGTGCGTCAGCACCAAGTTCAACTCCACCGGGCACAATTGCAGTGACATCAACTCTGGCCAGATCTCCCGTGTTGCATGCAGCAGGAAGAATGCATTCAGCGGAAAACTCTCCGCCGGAAAGCGCTGCTCTTCCCCGCCAGGCTGTACCTCCCTGGTGGAAGTAGTCGATAACTCCACCTGACAGCATTGTGTAGTGCACAGGTATGTCCGACTCGGAAATTTCTATCAGAGCAAGTCCATCGGAAGAATTTCCGTTCCCGGTCACAGAATTGATTTCACCGGAACGAAGGGTGTCTCCCTGAAGCTCAACTGCAAGATCGTTACTCGACATAGGCAGAATCAGATCGGGAAATCCCAGAAACACATAATATTTTGAATTCCCTGCCCTGCTGGCAGCCAGCTTGCCGGCCCAGAACGAGTAGCCGATTGAATTTCCGTTCTCTGTCAAAAAAGGGATCATTGCAGATCCATAGTCATAGTTGGAACTGGAGTGAGTTGGTCCAGTGGCTCCTATTGTTGCAATCGCACCTCCAGCAGGGTGATAAACAAGCTTTTCGCTGATGCAGTCAACACCTGGTTCAAAAAACCGGGAAATATCGCAGGAGAGGAACATTGCCAGGGGCAGTCTTGCTCCGTTGGTAAGAGATGCCGGATCATCTCCCAGCATTGTTTTCTCGTGAGTTATCTGATTTGCGGATCCATGCCCGAAGTAAAACATGACACCCATTCCTTCATTCCACAATTCCCTTAATGCAGTACGAGCATCCGGTTTTTCAGGATGCACACCACCGGGGACAGTGCCGGGAGGCCAGGGAAACTCAATCAAGTAAAACTTCTCCGGTTTCACATGGGATGGAAGGTCTTCGTAGCATATCTTTTCCATGTAAAAAATATGTGCACTTTCACCGGCTGATGTATTTGACTGGCCCCATTCATCATCCGCAAAAAGAACAAACCGGTTGCTCCAGCTTCCATCAGCCTGCCCGGAGTGGTACAAAATACTCTTGGCACTTACAGCGCCGAAACTTGAAGCATCACCGGCGGGAATTCTGGCAATGGGAATCTCAGGGTAGATTGCATCAGCATGCACCTGAACAAACCAGTCATCCTCAGCCCATGATGGATAACTGCTCGAATTTGTCAGAAAGATCATAGCAGGAACCAGATCGGGCAATGTGGTGCTGTAATTAAGAGGGTCATAAGTTGCGTCTCCTCCCAGAATCACAGTGCTAACGGGAGTTGACCATGAATCCATGGCCCAGCGAACAGCGGATCTGATGGCTCCGGGATCTTTCACTCCCTGCCCGAACTCATCGTAAATCTCACTGGTGGTGGCAGTAACAACCTCAAAACCCATGCTTTCCATAAGAGACTCGAGACCGACGGCGTCATCGGCAAAAACATCCGGAACAACCATAAGTCTGTCTCCGGAGGAAATGGCACCGACAAGTCTGCCTGGCGAAGCGGGAGAAATTAAGGAGGGTGAATTCCAGTCACCCTCAGAGGTGACCATAAGGGATGTTGAATCCTGAAGATCGAGCGAGAAATTCAGAGAACCGGAAGACTGCTCTGCACCACTTATAATCTTCGGATTCATTAAGTCCGATACATCAAAGGCTGTGCTGCCACCGGAAAATGAAAAGTTATATCTGCCAATCTGTTCGGGGATGAAAAGCCTGCGATTGGAAGCTGTTGTGGAGACAAGATATGTCAGTTCAACATAGTCCAGATAGAAGTCTGCTGAAGGATCAGTAGAGGAGAAACTTATCTGAAGCTGGCTGAGCCCGGAAACAGTCACATCCTCGAACACTGCCTGTTCGAACCCTGAACCGCTGAGTTCAACAGTACCGCCACCCTGAAGAGTAACCTGATATGCCGATGATTCCGATACCGCGAAAGCAAGCGTCACATCAGCGGTGCCGGCTGCATTACCGAGGTTCAGGGGAACAGATGTCTGTTCACCGGAGTTGATCTTCTTCCAGAACCACCCGGTTCTCAGTTCATACCGGGGCATCCAGTAGCCGCCATCCTCAAGATGCACAGTGTGTGGGATGGTATTACCCCACTGTGGAGAGCCGTCGGGAACGCCGGGTTTGCTCTGCATCCTCGCCCCTGATTCACCTCCCCAGGTGAGCCAGTAGATTCTGTCAGTTGCATACCTGTGATAGAGCCATTGAAGAGATTTCTCAAAATACTCAAATCTGTTCAAGCCGCCTGCGAGGAATCTGATAGTGTCATCCCCGTTGAAAATACCGTCTTCGTTTTTATCATTAACAATGACTGATACCGGTTGAAGAAAATGTTCAGTTTCCTGAGCCTGGGCAAACTGTGTACCCGGCCCTGAGAAAAAGGCCATACTCTCAACTGGAGATCCGCCTGCATTGCAACCGGCAGCCTCAAGCTCTGAGCAGGTAAATTCGTAACCGCCACTATCCTCTATGGATATTCTTGCCCAGGGTTTACCCCAGAAAGGGCTTGAACCCCTGTTATGGGGCAACGGCCAATACACATCTCCCTCTGCAACCCCGCAGAGAAGATGATTCTCCGGGATTCCATGCCCCGCAACAGGTTCATCCCAATCAAGGGTAACTGTCACCGAAGAAGTTGGACCACTTTCTGTAAATGGATAGATGTTGATCACAGCCACCTGAGTACCTGCCAGAGGGAAAACCCCATCCAGCTCTACGGTTTGAACCGAACGGTCAACGGGAGCAACATGAATTGTACGGGCATCAAGCCCTGATCCGACCAGAATACCTGCCCGGGGAATACTGATAACAGGTAGGAAAGCGCCATTCACTGATGTGTAGTCAAGTACAGGTTCAACTCCCGGAGGAACAGGTATGAACACTGTCTTTACAGGATACATCGGAACACCGGGCTCATTAAGATTTACTGTACCTTCTATGACAGGAAGGCCACTTGCATCAATCCCGGGAGGATCAAAGTTGAATGTACCGCTCCAGGAAGCGACAAGAACAGCAATCAGCGGGAACACGGTCATGTTTTCTCCTCCAGACCAACGAGCAAAGGCAGAATTTCTCCGGCCTTTCTTCTTATACTGATAACATGGTCACTGCGGGGCAGTTCCGTTTGTACAGGATTTATCTCAATTATAACCGCTCCGTTTTCAAGGGCAGCGAAAGGTATACCTGCAGCAGGCCAGACCTGCACCGAGGTTCCAATCACAATCATCAAGTCACAGTCCTCAGCCAGTTCGTATGATTTTGAAATTATCTTCTGTGGAAGCAGTTCTCCAAAAAGAACTATATCCGGCCTTAGAATCGCTCCACAATCAGGGCAGAACGGTGGCAGGTTTTTCAATATCCCGGAGGTCAGCTCTGTAGAAAACCCGCATTCGTCAAGGCACGAAGCAGTTCTCATTGAACCGTGAATCTCCAGCACATCAGTCTGCCCTGCGAGCCTGTGCAATCCGTCTACATTCTGGGTAATAACAGGAAGTTTCCCTTTTTTACTCTGCAGGTATGTAAGAGCCTTATAACCTGCGTGCGGCACAACACCCTCACCGGTCATCAACCTCATTCTGTACCAGTTCCACACCACCTCGGGAGCAGATCTGAGCCCTGAAATGGAGGACAGCTGCTCCGGGCTGTATTGCTTCCAGAGGCCGTCCTCACCGCGAAAGGTTCTCATTCCACTCTCCCGTGACATTCCAGCCCCGGTGAAAATCACGGGTCTTGTACTTTTTCGGATAAGCTCAATAGCTCTGTTTATCATGGACTCACCACAAGAATGTCGGTGGCGGACGAACTGCCAGAACTGCAGGAAAATTCAATAATGTAGATATAAGCCCCGGCGGCAATCGAATCTCCGTCTGAATCCATGCCGTTCCACACAAGCTGACCTGCTCCATTCTGTACAATGGTTTCACCCTTCCAGACAGGACGACCTGATATTGTAAAGACAGTAACACCAACGGTTCCAGCGGATGATGTGGTGAAGATAAATGCCCGCCGACCTCTGACGGGGTTGGGGTAAACCCCTGTTTTTTCAAGCAATGGTGCATCCCCATGCAGAACATTGAAGCTGAGAACAGACTCACCTGTATTTTTCATTCCATCCCGGGCCACCACCCTGATCTCATGAGTGCCGGGCAGCAGATCCGGGATGGTGTAATTAAGAGAACCTGTAGTGTAACTTCCCTGGTGGTAGGTGAACAACCCGGTAAGATCCTCGTACCCGCCGTCCACTGAACCGATTATGATGGATCCTGCATCGTTACCAAGAACACAGATACCGGAGGGATCTGAAAGCACTGCATGCATAGTGGCATTCCGGTAAACGGATGGTATTTCTCCGCCCCGTGAATCAGGAAAACTGAGTTCAATCTCGGGGCCCTGCGAATCGTCGCTGTGGTCGCCGGTATCTATGAGAGGAATCGGCCATGAGTAACCGGTACCCAGTTCATCTCTGATTCTTCCCGTTGCATCAGTTCGGGCAAAAGAGCCAGTATCAGCCTGAAGAGGAACAAAGAAATCAACTGCAGCATCTCCATACTCATCCGTGGAAAGAATACCGGCGTACAATTCCGAGCCGTAGCGCAGGTACTCAATTGTAAAATTAGCTGAAAGAGGACTCACATACACTACGGTGTCAGCACTCTCCATACACCTGAACAGGAAAGAAGATTCTTCAGGGAAAGATACATCAACTGTGTTTACCAGACCTCTGCTTAATGTGTCTGCCGGTACAGCCGAATACCCAGCCGTTTCTGCCAATGGAAGGGTTATTCCACCGTCTCCAAGAACAGGATATAAAAAGTTTTTCTGATACCCAATGGTGAGCTGGGAAAGCCAGAGAGCCTCGGCAATGGTAAAATCACCCTCATGCAATCTACCCAAAAACTCAGAGGACAAAACCTCATTCTGCGAGCTGGTGCTTCCACGAGTACATGCAACCGAAGCAGAGGCCCCTCCTCCGGGATGAAAAAGAAGAATCTCAGCAAGACAATCACCGGCGGAAAGGTCGAAAAAACCGTTATCGCATGAGAATGAGTTGTAGAGAAAGTAACGCGGGGCATTACAAAGTTGACTGACCATGGAAGAGGAAAAAAGCTTCTCGTTGGTCATCTGGTCATAAGAACCATGACCGAAGAAGGAAGTGTACACCACTCCCCTGTTGAGCTGTTCAATAAAATCAGCAGCGGCTTCAGGCTTTGTTGGATGAACTCCTTCCACGGTTGTTCCAGGAGGCCAGGGATACTCTATCTCATAGAGTTTAACGATATTCACCGATGCTGGGATCACACTGTCCGTAAGAAATTCACATGTTGCAGTGGATCTGTACTCTGTATAACTGTACTGACTCCACTCATCATCGGCGGCAAGCATCACGGTGTTGGCCCAGGGGCCGAGAATGGATCTATTTTCCAACACGGCTGCCTTTTCCGAAGCGATCAGAAGTTCATTTACTGTTGAAGCAGGAATTCTGGATACCGGAATCTCGGGTACTTCACTGCCGGTGTGAACTGTGGTAAAATACGAGTCTTTGCACGAATCGAACCCAGCAGAAACGTTCACCGGCGCCAGGGACTCGTATCCTGTGGAGTATCCAAGGGGATCGTTGGATCCATCGCCTATGAGAAGAAGCGCCTGTGGAGGATCAGGCCATGTATCAAGAGCCCATCTTACAAGAGATCTTACTGCACCCGGGTCAGAAACTCCCTGACCGAACTCATCGTACACCTCCCTGTAGGTCACAATAGATACTGAAAGACCTCGGGCTGCATAGACAGATTCCAGAACCGCCAGCCCATCAAGCATAACCTCCGGAACGGTGATGATTACATCCGCCGGTGCAGAGACTCCAAGAATTCTTCCCGGCTGAGCCGGCTCTATTGACTCAGTTGAAAGGTAGTTAAAGGAGTTCACTGCTATGAAAGTGGATATCTCACCCTCCATAATCAGAGACATTTGAGCCTCGGATCCATCAAGTGTCCACCCTGTGAGTTCACAGGGGTGAAATGGATCACTTACATCAAAAATGTGCGACTCTGTATCAACATAGCCAAACCGCAGCGAATGAATGCCCGGTGCATAGCCGGACAATGCAACCAGGTAACCGGCAGAAACTGATAGATCCACAGGAAGCAGAATTTCAGCATAATCAAAATATGCATCATCATGATGATTATCCCAGACTTTAAGTAGATTCCCACCCTGAGTTATGCGAACATCGTTGATAGTAAAATACTCCATACAGCGGTTTCCAACAGTATCTACGGTTAAGGTGTCCAGAATTATTGCATCTTCCAGTTCGGCTATGACAGAATATGAGTTCTGACTTGCAGAACCATGAACCATTAAAAAGCGTACAATCGCATGGTCCGAATCAAAAGGTGCACTGAGATAAAAATAGCTGGCATATTCACCGTTAAGAAAACCCCACACCCATCCAGTTCTGTTCTCCACACGCTCCCAGAATACCTCCTGCTCAAACCCGAAGGGAATAACGCCTTCCTCTATTTCAGATCCGCCTGCCGGAGTTGCAGTTACCTGATCAATCCTTGCCCCGTTATCTCCACCCCATGTAAGCCAGTAGGTATTGGTTTTATCATACCGGTGAAAGGATCTGTAAAGCGAATCCGCAGTGAAATTCCAGTGCCAGAGATCCTGGCCGAAGAAGGTCAGAGAATCAGAAAGATCAAAGATGCCATCGCCTCCATCGAAAACAGAGATAGACACAGAAGCCAGTTGGTGCTCTTCCCCCGGATCATCGGGGTTAAACATCTCACCGGGACCGGCAAACATAGCCAGAGAAGCGGATGGAACACCCGTAACTGTGCAACCGGAAGCTTCCAGTTCTTCACCTGTAACACAGTAGAACCCTGTATTTTTAACACCGATCCTCGCCCAGGGCTTTCCCCAGAAATGGCTCTCCGGTGATCTCTGTCTGTAAGGCCACCATACTTCCGTCTCCGGGCAGAGGCTGTGAAGAAGAGTTCCCTCAATTGATCTGTCGCCCGAAGTCTCGCGAACAGAAAGAGAGTAATTGATCTCCTTTGCATACTTCGCCGGTGTTCCGTAGCAGAACGGAGATACGGATATCCTGGCAACCGTAGTTCCCAGAAGATGAATTACTTCGAAGGAGACCGGAGTGTGTTCAGGGGGAAATTCAACGGGTAAAAAGGTCTCGATGGTTTGCAATCCATCACCCGATAATATCGGAGCAGATGCCATAACCAGGGTCCGATCCCAGCCGGTGAAACCCACAGCATTTATGGTCCATTCAAGATGGGGTTCTGAGCCCGGGGGAACCGGAACATACCGAACGGAGCGGGGAAGCGGAGCTCCACCATCCAACTCCATTGCATTCATTTCTGATATGGAAATAGTACTCAAGCCATCCGTCTCAATCAGGAACGGTTCGCCAACCATAACCGTAGCATCATGTTGCAGACCAATAATCGCAAGAGTAAGCAGTATTCCAGACAGAATAATCCCCCTTAATCAGTGTCGCATCAGTTTTGATATATAATCAATACTCGGAAAGGTGAATGGAGGTTCCACTGGCAACTCTTTCATGGAAACTGGCCTGGCGTTATTTAAGACGCCATCCGCAGAGAAAAAGACTGGCTTTCGCCTCTGTGGTGAGCACTGCAGGGGTTACCCTTGGCGTGGCAGCCCTGGTGGTTGTGATGAGTGTTCTCGCAGGGCTTGCAGAGTTCATCAGCAAAAGTGTCATAGCAGTTGATGCACCTATAGCAATCCTTTCGGATAACTCTTCCCCGATCCCGGATGATTCATCATTCATTGCCGGCATCATGTCACTTCCCCAGATACAATCAGTTTCTCCATTCATAGAAGGCGAGGCTGTGGCTAGAATGCCGTCCCGGAATATGGAGGCAGGCTGTCTGGTACGAGGCGTGACTGAGAACAGCTTTCAGGCGGCAGGTCTGGACACCATGCTTATCTGGGGATCTCCCCCCTCCATACAGGAGGATGATCTTCCTGGAGCGGTACTGGGTGTGTACCTTTCTGAGGATTTCATGCACAGTATGGGCGATACTATTCTATTCTTCCCGCCTTCCGCGTTCTTCTCCAGTGGAAGAACGGGAGTGGGAAGAGCAGTACTCGCCGGCTCCATCGAAACTGGACTGCCGGTAAACGACAGGAAAATAGTTTATCTGCCTCTGGAGACTGCTTCAAGAATGTTCCTTCCGAGAGGAGGATACACGGGTCTGTTCATTGAACCCGAAGAGGGCTTCACCCAGGAACAGACCGTAAGTGCAGTTGAAGAGGTTGTCCCGGACTCTATGAATGTTCTCACATGGCAGCAGAGAAATCCAGCTCTGTACGCAAGTATCAAGCTTGAAAGACTGGGAGCAATTGCAGCTATTCTGCTTATTACACTGGTTGCATCGTTCAACATAACAGGAACTATCGCCAGAAGCGTTGTTGAAAGAAGACGCGATATTTCAGTGCTTAAGGCCATGGGAGCAAATCGCCAGCTTATTCTGCGGGTTTTTCTCTGGGAAGGATTGCTGGTTGGATTTACCGGGGCCATATCCGGAATTCTTTTGGGGCTGGCAGGTTGCTGGCTTATCGCATCCACAAACATCATTCAGCTGCCTGATGTTTACTCTTTCCACGATTCCTTCCCCATGAAGATTTCCTTCCTGGCAACATTCACTGCCGGTGGTTCAGCCGTACTCATAAGCCTTCTCGCTGCACTTGTACCTGCAGCCCGCGCCTCCGGTCTGGAACCCACAAAAGGACTCAGGCAGTGATAGTTCTTCTACTTCTTGGTTTTTCAATATCTCCCGCAGATTCAGCCAGAGAGCTGATATCTATTCGTCACATTCCGGAAGCAGCAATCTACTATTCACAGATGGCTGCCGCCGAGGACGGCTGCTGGATGCTGGAATTTGGCCGACTTCTGGAAGCTGCAGGCAGATTCGCAGATGCTTACCGTATTTACGGGATTGCTCTCGGAAACAGTACTTCCCAGGATACTTCCGACTGGTTGATCAACAGAAGGCAGGGAGTTTCCCCGGTTGACACAACAATTGCAATCACCGCATCTGTTACCAATACAGGAGACATCACAGCCTGGAACATTCAGGTGATAATCCCTATTCCTGTCTCCCACCCGCCCCTTCAAAGTCTTACCATTCTTGAAAATGACTTCACTCCTTCAGGAGATCTTCTTACTGCAAACATTCCCTTTATCACTCCGGGACAGACTGTTGATCTCTCCATTACAATGAACATTCTTCAGCAGCCCGGCTCATTAAGACCCATCTCAGAGTCCATAAGTGATGAAACTCTGGCCTGGATAGCGGGAACCATGAGAGCAATGCCCATCCCTTCTGCTCTGCCGGGTCCATGCGTTCCCATGAGTGAAGAAATGGCAAGACTTGCACAAGAACAGGGGTTAACGATAAGGGTTGAAGGAGGGCTGATACTGGACAGAACAGGTTGTATTTTTCACGCCTGGAATGTACTGGAAGATCACAACATCAGGATTGATCCCCTGCTCTTCAAGGAAGATTCACTACTCTCAATAGCACACAACCCCACAGATGTTATTCCCTTGTGGAATCTTGGACCAACTGATGGCTACGAACTGAATCTGCTTTATAAAAACCCGAGGTGCCGCCTCCAGGGCTCCATGCAGATAAAAACCCGCTGACAGAAAGCACAGGAATGAAAACATATATCGAATGCTACCCCTGCTTCCTTAAACAGGCTCTCAGCGCAACCAGAAGAGCAGGAGGAACCGAGGAGCAACAGCTCTCTGTTCTCAGAAAAACCATGGAGATTCTAATAAAGCTGGATACCGGAACAATCCCTCCGGAAATTGCCAGACTTGTACACCATGCGGTTCGGAAAGAAATATCCTCGTTGGATCCGTACAGAGAAGCCAAACAAATGAGTACTGGGCAGGCGCTTGCTCTGCTGCCTGATCTCAGAAGACTGATCGATAACTCTCCTGACCCCATGGATACTGCTATCAGGTTGGCAATCGCAGGTAATATTATGGATCTGGGAGTGATGGAAGACTTCGGCAATCTTCATGACACCATCGACAGGGTGCTTGAACAGCCATTTGCCATAGATCACACAACAGAGCTGAAAAGGCTGATGGAAACTGCCGATCATCTGCTTTACCTGGCAGACAACACCGGTGAAACGGTATTCGACAGAGCTCTCATTGAAAGAATAAACATCCCTGTTATCTACGGAGTAAAGGGTTCACCGGTGCTCAACGATGCCACCGAGCAGGATGCCATTGAAGCCGGGCTGCAAGAAATCACGACTATACTGCCCAATGGAAGCGATGCACCGGGTACACTGCTTGAACTGTGCTCAGCTGAATTCAGGGAAACTTTTAGAAAAGCACCGGTGGTAATAGCAAAGGGTCAGGGTAACTACGAATCTCTCAGCGATGCAGACAGAAAAGTATTCTGCCTTCTGCAGGTAAAGTGCCCGGTAATAGGAGAAGACATAGGAGCCCCCACCGGCAGTATCATCTGCCGCAGGTCTCAACCGTGCTGAACCGCACAGGAATCAAGAAAACTTCGGATCATTTTCTGTTACCGAATACGGTGCAACTCACTCTGCTTCCCTCAAGAAGAACACTTCACCGGGTGAGGAAAATGGTGACCCTGGCTGTCTCAGGGGCTCAGGTTGTCAAAGTGGATACTGCAGAAAACAAAATCACCTGCGATATGCACTACTGTATCGCAAATTGATACTCAGGAAAAGTGATCATACCCCAGTGAACCGGTTTTAATCTGTTTGCCCCGGTTTGTCAGGACAAACCCCAGGCCTGCACTGGCACTGCCCACCTTGTAGAACCCATTACCTGGTGATGGCGCATCGGTTGGCAGGGCAAAGAGCAACTCGAAATCCTCACCGGCACAACAAGCTCCCACAGGATTATTTTCAGCATAGGGAACAAGAGGAACCTGCTCAAGCTCCACTGTGATCTTAACACCACTTTCACGGGCCAGATGCCCGCACTCGGAAAGCAGCCCGTCAGAAATATCAATGGCTGCTCTTACACTGCATCTTCCAAGAACCGGTATTACATCAAAACGAGCCGATGGAGAAAGGAACAACTCTGTCTGCTCCTGTTCCAGTTCGGTAAGTTCCCCGCCTCTGCCCTTCTCCAGAAGCTCAGGTGAATCCAGCGATCTGCCAAGCGGACCGGTCACCCAGATGGAATCACCCGGCACTACAGCACTTCGCAGGAAGGGTTTTCTTGTGCCGCACTCACCGATAGCAGTGAGTGTAACTCCGAACATGGAACCCTTGATGGTCTCTCCTCCAACAACCGGACAGTCACTCCGTGAAGTAAGACCCCTGTAAAAATCAAGAAGCCATTCAACCTCCATGTCAGGTGGGAGCATGACAGAAGAGAGAACACACTGTGGTTCTCCCCCCATGGCTGCAATGTCCGAGAGGGTGGCTTCAAGAAGACGAGCTGCCAGCCTGTCGGGCGAAGCCCACCACCGGTGAAAGTGTGTGCCTTCAAAAAATGAATCGGTGGTTATCACCGGTGTTGCAAGGGAAGCGAGAACTGCAGCATCATCTCCGGCTGATGCCATGGGGAACCTTTCTCTGATGGCTCTGATGAAACCGTGCTCGCCGATATCCCGCAGATATTTCATGATCGCCTGAGGATCATTTCAAGCTGAGATAATTTTACAGCAGGTGAGGCATCAGGCGAGGTCATTACACCAATTGGAGAGTTGCATCCGCACCGGAAGCGGGATGTTACATTCTCTCTGAGCATAAGAAGAGCTTCGCTGAGAACCTTCCTTGCCATGATCACATTGTCCTGCACCACTTCCATGACCATTTCTACAGTTACATCCTTCTCAGACTGGTGCCAGCAGTCATAATCGGTACTCATTGCAAGGGTTCCGTAACACATTCCGGCCTCTCTTGCCAGTTTGGCTTCCGGCAGGGTGGTCATTCCGATTATGTCCCAGCCCTGAGCCCGGTAAAACTCGCTTTCGGCTCTGGAACTGAATGCGGGGCCTTCCATAACAACCATTGTTCCGCCGTCATGAACAACAGCACCAGCCTTCTGTGCAGCCTTAACAAGAATACTTCTGAGATCACAGCAGTACGGATCTCCGAACGGAGCATGCCCAACTGCACCACCACCGAAGAAAGTAGCCTTTCTGAGTCCTTTAGTGCGGTCAAAGAGCTGATCGGGAACCACAAAATGCCTGGGCTCAATCTCCTCACGGAGGCTGCCCACAGCGTTGAAGCTGATAAGAGTGTCAACTCCCACACTTTTCAGCGCATAGATGTTGGCCGCATATGGTACTTCCGAGGGCATGTAGATATGACCCTCTCCGTGCCGGGGAATGAAAGCAAGATCCAGATCGTGAAGGTTTCCGAATGTAATCTCAGCGGACGGATCGCCGAACGGGGTTTCTATTCTTTCGCTGCGGAGTATCTCCACTCCTGGAATGGAGTACACTCCGCTTCCACCTATGATTCCAACCGTATGAGACATCTTCTTCCTTTCGTGTTTGCTTGTGATGTCAATCATACATGAGAGTGGTCAATCAGGAAAGAAGAGACAGCCTGCTCGTTCCAAGTCTTCAGTTACTTGAATTGACCGCGCTGGACCAAGTGTCCGGCGCGGTTTTTTGCATTATCTTCCCGCTTATAGAACTTCTGGAAGGGAGAGTTGTGGTGGTAAAAATACTTGGAATGACATTCTGTGAACTTGAAAGCTGGCTGGTGAACGAATTGCACCAGAAGCCCTTCAGGGCAAAACAGTTATTCACATGGCTTCACTTCCGAAGAGTTTCATCTTTTGATGACATGACGGATCTTTCATTGAAGTTCCGTAATACCCTCAAGTCTGCCGCTGAAATCACTCTGCCCGGGCAGGTGAACAAAGCTGAATCCGGGGACGGTACGGTGAAATATCTGCTTCAGCTTCCAGGTGGCCCGGCAGAATCAGTGCTTATTCCCGACCCGCCCCGTTTCACTGCATGTCTCTCTACCCAGTACGGATGCCGGATGGGATGCAGGTTCTGCATGACCGGTCTGGCAGGTTTTCATGGCGACATGACAGTGGACGAGATAGTGGCACAGCTTTATACCATGTCGGGGAACTCCGATCGCCGTATCAGCAATGTTGTTCTCATGGGTATGGGTGAACCGATGGACAACTGGGATGCCGTACAGCATGCCCTTGAGATAATCAGCGATGACCGGGGGATCTGTATCGGTCAGAGAAAGATCACAGTATCCACTGTGGGAACCCCCGGAGGCATCCGGAAACTGGTTGACATGGAAAAGCAATACGGCTTGGCAGTATCGCTGCACAGTGCCGTTCAGGAAACCAGAGAGATGATCATCCCAGTTGCAAAAGCCATCAGTCTGCCCCGGCTGAAACATGACATGCTGGAATACACCGGTACAACAGGAAGAAGAGCCACTCTTGAATACTGCCTTATTGAGGGCATTAATGATTCTCTTGATGAAGCGAAAGCTCTGGCGGACTTTGCAAAGGGTCTCCCCTGCAAGATCAATCTACTGGTCTACAATCAGGTTCCCGGACTTGAGTGGAAACCTCCAACCGAAGAAACAGTGCATCGTTTCACCGAATATCTCTATCCCAGATGCCAGGCTGTAACCCTTCGCCGTTCCCGGGGTGGTGAGGTTGCAGGTGCATGCGGCCAGCTTGGAGCATCTGTTCTGAATCGGACAAAAGAAAACGGAACCCGGCAGAACCGGGCCCCGTCACGTAAACCGTCAATTACAGATTAAAAAATCAGGCTTCCCTGAATTCTGATACTGGAAAGATCTTTTTCCCCTTCACCGGCAAGTTCCCCACCAATGGGCACCCAGTCACCGGCAAGAGTAATGTCGAAAAATGTACTTTCATTTATCTTCACTCTGGCCCCCAGCTCGGCGCCAAGCATGGCTCCACCTGTGCTTGTTGACTCTTCCGTGCTTGAGAAAGCATCTGCTACTGAATCCCAGGCAACAATTCCACCTGCACTGAAGCCTACAAAGGGTTCAAGGCCACGGGCTCCGGCATACGGTCTGTAAAAGGGATAATTCCTGTAACCGAGGTTCAGCATAACAGAAGTAATTCCGTCAAACTGCTCTCTGTCGGAATTGCAGAATCCACCGCTGATGGAAAGACGGAACTGATCACCCTGTGCCATCGGAGTTTCAGCGCCTGCCAGGAATATGGAGCCCACTTCCAGCTGGTTATCGTCATTAATCAGTCCCGGCATCCAGGCACCGGCTCCAATAAAAAAATTCATACTGTCACGGGGCGGGTCTACCTCTTGTGCAGCAGCAACTGCCGACACAATCAACACAAGAACGAACACTTTGCTCATAATAGCTCCTTCACTTTTCTATTCCCAGTCTGGCTGAGAGTTTCTCAGTATCGTAATAATGTTTGACCGGCACCATCTCAGTCACGAGATCCGCCACCTCGATAATACTATCTGTCGCATATCTGCCGGTAAACACCACTTCTATACTAGCCGGTCTCGCTGCGGCAAGTTCCAGAATCTGCGTTTCCTGAAGAAGTCCAAGATGCACAGAGACGCAGATCTCATCTGCAATAACCATATCATAATTACCGCTGAGCATGGCACGTGCAACCTCTGCCAGCCCAGCCTCTGCCAACTGAATATCCAGAAGAGACGGCTTTCCTGAAAAGATAAATTCAGAAGATCCGAACTGCTTCATGGTGATCTCAGGAAATCTTTCCGGCAGGCATAACTCCGAGTAATCCCGACCCTTCATGAATTGGCCAATGTAAACCCTCATACCCGAGCAGGCAGCTCTTACAGCAAGACCCAGTGACGCAGTGGTCTTTCCTTTGCCGTTACCTGTATAGACCTGCAATCTGCCTTTTCTTTCCATTGTGACTACCCTCCCGGACTGAATTTACATCAGCCCTTCCCGCTTCATTTCACCCCACTGGAGATCAGAAGAGAAACCATCTCCAGCATCAATCCCCATTTCTGTAGTATGGCGAGTGTTGTCGTGCACAAGCAAGTCCCGTCTGCCCGGATAGACATTTCTCTTCCTGCGGATGGTAAAGTCTGCTGTTTCAGGTTTTGGCAGATCTGCATTTATGAAAAGCTTTTCAATTCTGTGGTCAGTTACTGAATCTTTCAAGCTGTTCCTGAAGATATGGATTCTCGGGATCAAGTTCAGTTGCTATTCGCGCCTGCTCCAGAGCTCCTTCGATATCACCATTTCTGAACAGGGCTTCCGCCAGGGTATCCCTGATGTTGGAATCGTCTGGAGCCAGTTCAACCGCCTTTCCCGCCATGGCGATAGCCTCATCAAGCATGATATCTCTGGTTGCAAGCTCCCATGCTCCCAGATTCAGAAGTTGCGGATTGTCACTTCCCTCAAGGGCGAGCCTCTGCAGCAGGTGCATCATTCTGGCTTCGGAAACTGAATTCTCTGTGATCTCAGAAGCATAAACAGGAAGACAGTTGTACAGTTCCCAGGTGTAAAGGTGATCTCCCAGAATGGTCAGTGGATCCGGATTATCGTTCACTGCGATTTCAACAAATCTGTCTGTAGCACCGTTGTGACCGGAATTCTTGCGCACCACCAGTATTCCCGCTGACTGTCTCCCCCGGGAATCACCACCGGCTGCCTCACCCGCGACCAGGGCGGCATAAAGTCTTTCAGCAAGAGGAACCCCTTCCGCTTCAAGGAAAGCCCTTTCCATCTCCTCTATAACTTCCGGACCGGTAAGAATATTCCCCTGTATGGCATACCCATCCCCCAGAATACTGCCGGCCCAGTTCATACACATTTCTCCGGTAAACGACGCAGTGTTGCCGAACCGGTCAACAATACCCAGTTGTCTCTGATCTCTTAGAGTGTCTGTGTATGTAAGCAGAACCAGAACTGAGTCAGCCGACAACCCGCTTTTGAGAAGAGGAAGCCCCTCGGTTGCATAAAAGTGGTTAGTCCAGGACTGAGTAGCGATGGCTCCGGCATCAGCCCCGGCCCATGCTACTGAATGGTAGGCAAACGGAACACAGGAAGCTACAGCCACACCCCATTCACCTGCATCGGAGTCATAAGCAGCGATAGAAAAAGTAGACAAAAGAGAAAGAAAGACAACTGTCATGTTGTACCCCCCATAAGGTTAATACCGGATTACCGGGAGAATATGAAGAAAAACCAGAGTATATAAAAAGGGGCAGGTTTCCCCGCCCCTTTTACAGCGTATCCGGTATTACTGGATAGGAGCCCCGAGAATCGTGAACTCGCTTCTTCTGTTAAGAGCTTTGTTCTCATCAGTATTGTTGGGAGCAGCAGGTCTATCCTCACCGTAACCAACAGTGGAGAGAGAATCTTCGCTGATACCCTTCGAGATAAGGTAATTCCTCACTGCAAGAGCTCTGTTCTCAGCCAGTTCCTGATTGTACTCAGGCGGACCGTCTGAATCAGTGTTTCCAGTGATCATTACAGAAACTCCAGGATTACTGAGAAGCATCTGTGCTACTCACCCTGGCATCAGGTCTCAGGTTATGCCTTGCGGTATCAAAGTAGACATTTTCGAAGTTCAGCTGGAAGTTCTGAACAACGGACTCGCCTGCAACCATCTCAACTGTTCTTGACTGGTTTGAATACCCGGCGGCAGAAGCTGTGAAAGTTATTGTTCCCGCGGCACACTCTATTGAGTATTCACCATTGGGATCAGTGCTGCTCCGTGTATTTGCAGAGGCAGCCACAAGAGCTTCAAGAGCCTCTCCGGTTCCTGCATCCGTAACGGTTCCGGTAACTGTTCCCTGTACGGACTGCAGAGTAAAGTTCTTTGTAATATTCTCGCCGGACGGGATCTTAATAGTCTCATTCACCGGAATATAACCATCAGCAGCAACGAGAATCGCGTATGTATCCTCATCAAGCTGAACAGTGTACATGCCGGATCCGGCATCGGTATTCACACCTTCAACATCGGAACCGGGCAAGGTAACTGATGCTGCGACTACTTCACCGGTTGCGGCATCAGTAACAGTTCCGGAAAGAATTGAAGGGTGTGATGATACATCAACGGAGTACATCAAGTTAACTCCAAGACCGTACTTCGGGGCATATCCGCCGGGGAAAGGAGCATATCTTGCTCTCTCTTCATCCGTCTGGCTTACATCCTGCTGAAAATATCTGTGACCAAGATCATTGTATTCCGGATCAAAGGAAGAGATACAGTAAGATCCGGTAACATCCATTGCAAATCCGGAATCAAATGTAAATCTGGCACCTGGAGCAATCTGAATACAATCATCAAACCGCTCGTCGTCACCCTCTTCAAACTCTCTGTTAAGGAAATGGCGCCACTCAAGCTCTGCAAAAAGAGTTGTCTTGTTCATGGGGTATTCGATACCCGCTGCAAAACGCAGTACAGGATCTTCAACATCAATATCTACCTCTTCAGTAGCGATAACATTGTGAGATGCATCATACCTGCTGTCAGTATAAGTGAAATTCTGCTTGTAGTAGTGGTAACCAAGATTTTCATGAATGGTCACTGCATCAAGCTCCATTGTGGCAAGAAGATCACCACCGAAACTCACACTGCCCGAATTCATCATTGGTCTTCTCAGCTGGAACATGGGTTCGTCGGTGTTCCAGATTCCATCCCATTCGTCACCATTGTGACGAAGTTGTTGTCACCACCACTGTAAATGGAGAACTGTGCCCAGGGCATGATACCGAGCCAGAATCTCTCTGCATCCGGATTAATGGAATACTTGAGAAACAGGCCTGCTTCACTGAATCCGTCGTCACCGTTCCAGTCGCCGGAAGTACCAAGTCTGTCATCAACATCCTCTCTGCCGAGCTGATTCAGCAGATAAGAAACCCGGGTTCCAAACTCAAAGTGATTGCTCGCGCCATAACCAAGAGTTATGTACCCGATTCCACTGTATTCTGTATCTGTAACTTCAACTGTGCCCGATGATAATTCAGCTGTTCTCTCATCGGGTGAAATGCCCATGAAAGTAAAGAGTCCAATGGAAAGGAGACCGGTCTCAGCCGTCCTGGCATCCACTGTTCTATTCAATCCTCTAAGACCCGCGCACGAAGGCAGTGCCGAAGCTGAACCGGCCACAAGCAACAAAAAAATAACAAATAACTTTTTCATTTCCCCCTCCAGGTAAATATTTATATCGAAAATCACCCTAATTTTCGATAACACGCAGTCTACTAGTTTGTTACGGATTGAACAAGCCTTATTTATGCTTGATAGAGCCACTAAATATGTGTACGCACAAAAAGAACCCGGCCCTTTTGAGGCCGGGGATTATCAGGCACCAGTATTTTTGCTAAATTCCAGGACACTCTGCGGCTATCTCGGCACTGATGTTCTGGCTTCCGTAGGCTTTCTGGAAGTATGCAGCGAATTCACCGGCGAGTTTCTCCGCTCTTGCCTCGTAGTCCGCTCTGTTCTCCCAGGTGTTTCCTGGATCTAGGATGAAACTGTCCTCAATTCCAGGACATGAAGTTGGAACCATTACCTTGAAGTACGGATCTCTCTTCATTTCAGATTGCTCTATGGTACCGGAAAGACATGCTTCCACCATTTTCCTGGTCAGCGGGAGATCCATTCTGTGACCAGTTCCATATGGACCGCCAGTCCAGCCTGTGTTAATCAGGTAAACCTGGGTACCGTGCTGATCCATTTTTTCTCCGAGAAGGTCTGTATAAACCTCCGGTACTCTGGGCATAAAGGGCTGGCCGAAGAATCTGGAAAAGGTGCTGACCGGTTCCTTGATGCCTGTTTCCGTTCCGGCAAGCTTGCTTGTATATCCCATAAGGAACCAGAGCATAGCCTGTTCCCTGGTCAGTTTCGAAACAGGTGGTATCACGCTGTTGGCATCAGCGGTAAGAAAAAGAATCGTCTTCGGATGCCCGGATACCGATGATTCCTTGATGTTTGTCAGATATTTAAGAGGATAGGATCCTCTGCTGTTCGGTGTGAAAGCATCATCAAACAGGTCAAATTCACCATTGGGATAAACCATTGCATTCTCAATGATCGAGCCGTGGTTCAGATAATCGTCGTCGTGGAAACAGGCTGAATAGATCTCCGGCTCTTTTTCCCTGCTGAGATCAATCAGTTTCGCATAGCATCCGTTCTCAAAGTTGGCTACTCCGTCTTCGCTCCAGCCATGCTCATCATCTCCAAGTAGAGCCCGGGAAGGATCTGCACTAAGGGTGGTTTTACCTGTGCCGGAAAGGCCGAGAAGAAGTGCACAATCTCCATTTTCTCCCTCGTTGGCACTGCAGTGAATTGGAAGAATTTTTTCTGCCGGAAGCAGATAATTCATAACAGTAAACATCAGTTTCTTGATGCTTCCGCAATAAGCACTGCCAAAAACTATGCCGAGATTTCTGTCCATGTCCATACCAACCATCATATTGGATGCATGCTTCGAACCAGGATTCTCCCGGAGTTTATCCTTGTATTTTGTGTGATCCAGTTTGTTGTCCGGCGATGCCAGAAGAGTAAAGCCCCTGTCCTTGAAAACTGAGATACGTGCAGCCTCCTCGGACCAGGGACGAAACATGTTATCGGTAAACAGGGCGGTAAGAGCTTTGTCTGCTACAACTCTTACGGGAAGAGCATACTTGGGGTCGGCACCAATGAAACGATCTGTAACGAACAGTTCGTCAGCTTCCTCAAAGACCTGAAGAATATCGGTCCAGACCATATTAAAGGTTTCCTCATCAACAGGCAGATTGTTGGGACTTGTCCAATCAATAGTTTCTTCTGTGGATGCACGTTTTACAATAACCGTATCTTTCGGGCTTCTTCCGGTGGATTCCGGTCGGGTCCACGTGGAAAGAGCCCCGCACTTCATTACCAATACTTCCCGACGATCCACAGAAGATTTGATCATATCCTCTCTGGAGATATTGTTCCTTACTGACGTACCCTTTCTGGAGAGCAAACCGCTAAGACTGTCCAACAGAGACATTTTTTCACCCCTCATTTGTTTCTGTTCACTTTTTAGGGAACCACGAATAATACCAGAGTCCGAGGCTGGAAGGAAGTGCCGGAGCTGGTTCTATTGGTTATGTTCCGTGAATATTCAAGAATGGAGATTTCGTGGGAGCAAAGTATACGCCGGCAGAAAAAGCATGGTGCCTTTATGACTGGGGCAATTCCTCTTTCGTCACAACCATTGTTGCAGCTGTACTCCCGGTTTTCTTCGTTGGAGTTGTTGCCGGTTCCGATCCGGTAACAGTCAGATTCCCCGGTTTTGACTTTACAAGCAATTCTCAATCTCTCTGGGGATATGCAATGTCTCTGGCTGCTTTGTTCGTTGCCATCGGAGCTCCCCTTTTCGGCGCAGCGGCTGATGCAGGCGGGAAAAGAAAATTCTTCCTCGGCATAATGACCACCTTGGGTGTTGTTTCTTCCGCTCTTCTCTTTTTCAGCGGACCGGGACTGGTGGGATACACCCTGGGAATTGTTATTCTCGGACAGATTGGTTTTGCAGGTGCCAATGTTTTCTACAACTCTCTGCTGGTCTATGTCACCCCCCCTGCAAGACGTGATCTTATCAGCTCAAGAGGCTTTGCCATGGGATACCTCGGTGGCGGACTGCTGCTTGCTCTAAACCTGCTGATGATAAAACAACCGGGACTTTTCGGAATCCCGGAGGGAACCATGGCGGTAAGGCTGAGCTTCCTTACTGTGGCCCTGTGGTGGACGGTATTCTCCATCCCGCTGTTTAAAAAAGTACCTGAGGAATCTGTATCCCCGGGTACTGATTTCAAGCAGTCATTCCACCGGGGTTTAAAATCTCTTGGTGCCACGTTCAAAAGCATTAAGCAGCATCGACAAGCCTTTAGATTCCTTCTGTCCTTTCTTCTTTACAACGACGGCATACAGACGATAATAATAATGGCCACCGTTTTTGGAAAAGCGGAGATGGGCCTTGACAGCAGTCACTTGATCGGAGCACTGCTTCTGACTCAATTCATCGGATTCCCCGGTTCAATCTATTACGGAAAACTTGCTGCAAAACTGGGGGCGAAAAAAACTCTGCTCATGGGCATAGCTGGCTATATCGTCATAGTTCTCTATGCCTGGAGAATGACTGAAACCTGGCAGTTCTGGATACTGGCCGGTGCCGTGGGGCTGTTACAGGGCGGGGTTCAGGCCATCAGTCGTTCCTTCTACTCTGTTCTTATTCCACAGGAGCATGCCTCGGAGTACTTCGGTTTCTTCTCTATATCATCCAGATTCGCAAGCATCCTTGGTCCTCTTATGTTTGCTGTAATTGGAGATATTACAGGGAGCACCAGAAACTCCATTCTCTCTATCTCTGTTTTCTTTATAACAGGAGGAATCATTCTTCTTACTGTAAAGGATCCTGACCATGACCATGCATAGGGTGCTGAGTTTGCTCGTTGTGTTTCTTTTTCTACTGGAGGAGATTTTCCACCAGAAATTAGGAAAATCCGGAAGACTTTCCTCTGCACCCACAGACGATGATATACTGAAGAACAACTTTGACCGCTTTGATCTTCTCCGAATTCTTGAACTGCTTTTTCTGGGACTTCTTCTTTCCACCCCGGATGGAAACCCTGCCACGGGGCACGGTCAACTGACTGTAGTGCTTGTGGGTCTTCAGATAGCCAGGCTATTTGGAAGACGAGTTCTCAGCAGGTGGTCTGTCCTTGGAGTTCTTCAGACGCTTGAATTGATATTGCTTCTCACAATTATTCTTGTGCCCATGAAACTCTCCGGGAGATATTCACTTTCTCCATTGCCCCTGCTTGCCCTTATCGGGGGGGTGACCTATGGCATCCTTGTTACAATAGCTGCTGCGTTTTCCATCTCGTATGGAGTCAGACTTTTCGCACGGGAATCCAGTAAACTCTACGAGACGTTCCCCCCACTGGCAGACTCTGAAAACTGGGCATACAAATTTTCCAGGTTTTCTTTGTTTGCAGGAACGGCCGGAATGGTCGGCCTTTTCCTCCTTCGCGGGTTATCCCTGCTGCCTCTTCTCTTTTCTATCTCTATAATTCTCCAATTTGCAGGGGTTCTGTTTTGCAGGAAGGAAGCTTTTAACGGCCATCACCCCGGAGCTCACATTCTGTGGGGAATTTCTTTTCTTATCCTGTATCTCCTTGCCGTTACGGGAATCACCACTATCAGCCCTGCTCTGTAAGTAATGTATACAGTCCAGCTCATTCAGCTTCCGCTGCATCCCTCAACAGCCTGGGAACCCACAGGTAATATTCCCCTTGCTTCTGCCCTGCTGGCTGCAACTGCAGCCCTGCCTGTCGAATCCATTTTCCCGGAAGAACTGTTAAACACTCTTGGAGATACCGCACTTCTTGAGGAACTGAAGCGAAGAGATCCGGAACTGCTGGGAGTAACGCTCTACCTGTGGAACAGAGAAAGAACTCTCCACCTCCTGCGAAGTCTCAGGCAATGGAAACCTGAATTGCTCGTTGTAGCAGGAGGACCGGAAGTTACCCCGGACAACCATACTCTTCTCATGGAATCATCCATTGACCTGTTCGTCGCAGGCGAAGGAGAATCATTCGCAGCAGATGTTCTTTCTCCTGAAAAACTCAGGATAATTCTTGCAACAGGGCAGAAACTGCTTGGGCCCGTCGTGGATACGCAACCTCCTGATCGCTGGCCGGACCCGTACGAAAAAGGATACCTCGCCCCGCATGAGGGTGGGTCGGTTCACATTGAAACACAGAGAGGATGTCAGTGCCTCTGTTCTTACTGCGCGTACAGAAGAACCTCTCCGATACCCAGAATGATCCCTGCTGAAACCGTTCTCAAAAAGATCAGAATGCTGCACGATATGGGTGCTGAAGAGCTGGTGTTTCTTGACCCGACTTTTAACAGCAGACTGGATATGGACAAACTCCTCAGAGGAATGTCCCGCTTCAACCTTGACTGCTTTGCAGAAGTCAGGAGTGACTTGATCCATTCTTCGGCCACAGCAGATGCTCTTGCGGAGGCAGGATTCAACAGCCTTGAAGTTGGATTGCAGACCATGAGCACAAAAGTGCTTCATTCAGTTGGTCGAGGAGGCAACCCCCTTTCAATCCTGAAAGGCGCGGTGCTTCTGAAGAAAAGTGGTATTACACCAATAATGGATCTTATTCTGGGTCTTCCCGGAGACGATCCCGGAAACATAGAACTTGCTGCAACTGAACTCGTTTCCCGTGAGCTGCATGAACAGGTTCAAACTTTCTGTCTTTCCGTTCTTCCCGGCACCGAACTCAGAGCAAATGCGAAGGCTCTTGGAATCCGGTATGAAGACCGGCCTCCATACACTGTCACACAATCCGGACCCTGCTCAATACAGCACCTGCTTCAAAGCAGAGATAGAATTTCAGACATACTGGGCTACGATGCTGACCCCCCTCCAAGGCCTGTTCTCAGTGATTCTTTTCCCGGTATGGAAATATTCATTCCCGAGAAAAAACAACCACTCATCTCTCCTTCCGTACGCCATGGAGTACTGCGCATCAAAACGAGCGATCCGTGGGCATACCGGGAATCGATACTCGGTAAGGTTAGAGAAAGAAGAGAGAAAGATCCATATTGCCCACTGGATGTTGTAATTCAGTCAGAGAAACTCTTTCCGCTGGATCTTATAGACATGCTCAATGATTTCAGTGAGCCGGAATGCTACACCACTGAAAAGGCAAAGATTTACCAGGTGCCCGGTCTTCTCAGGCTGGCCGTAATAATGCCCCCTGCAACTGATCTGAGCTGGCTCATGGAGTGTTCGGAAATGACTCTCACTGTTGTGAGATCCCACTCGACTGTAAGCCTCCCCGGTGGACAGGTAGGGCTTCTCCTCAGTGGCAGCCACGACCTCGCCCAGTTAAGTGCGCTGTATTCACAGGCCCCCCATCTGGTATTTTTTGCACAGAAGGAACTGGAAATCATCTGGAATCTGGATGTGCTTGGCCTGGGATAAACAACAAACTGCAGCAGTAGTAAAGAATTCCTTTACAACTGAATGAGCTTGCTGTTCACTCAGGCCATTGCCAGCTCGAGCTTGTGCTTGACCTTTTGCCAGTTCGGGATTACGGATTCAAGTAAATTATAGAATTCTCTGCTGTGAGCGTTGAATAGCAAATGACAAAGTTCATGGGTAACCACATAATCAATACACTCAATTGGAGCTTTGATCAATTCAGGATTCAACATGATTGAAGAGCCATTTGAAAGGCTTCCCCACCTGTTTTTCATTCGTCTGATCTGAAGGGCAGGTTTTTCTACTCCACGACTTTCAAAAGAAAACCAGCATCTAGCAAGACTCTCGTTGAAATGGTGCAATGCCTTTTGTGAATACCAACTCTCCATCAAGGCCATTGTTTTTCTCTGACTGCAATCTTTGCGACATGACACAAGAAAAATTCCCCTGAATAACATGACACTATCAGACTCCCCAATTACAACTTTCAGACGGTATCGCCTGCCTAGATACAAGTGTGTTTCACCACTGATGTATCTTCTCTCTGGGGTTCTGGGAGTGAACTGCTGGAAATACCTGAGTTGCTTCAGTATCCACCTGGCTCTTTTTCGAAGCTTGATCTCAATCTCAGCTAACTCAGAGGAACAGGGAGCCTTTACCACAATTGAACTGTCCGGATGAACAGCAATCTCAAGGGTTTTTCTTTCGCTGGAAAGCAAAAGGTAATCAATTCTTTCACTGCCATACTGCAGGTAATGAAAGTTGCCACTCATCGGGAGCTTCTGTGCTTTGCAACTTGCATTGTTTTTTCAATTATCCTGTCCATCTCCTCTGGAGACAAGTTAACACCCCTGTTGTGTTTGATTTCATCATAGAGATAGTCATCAATATCATTAATGGCCTGCTTCTGGGCATCCTCATCATCCCAGAAGTTTACCTTCCTGTAGGAATCCAGAATCACCTTGACGGCAATCGCAGTATCAGCCACAATTTCTTCAAGTTCAGCTACTGTTAATTCATGGTTCTCAAAGAAGGGCTTCAATACTCCAAAATATGCCATGGCATCCTCATTGCTCCCAAGCTTATCAGGAACATCGTCATGTACTTTACCCACGACCTTGTTTCTTATCTCAATGACCTTATCCAGATAATCAAGATCGGAAAGTCTTTTGGCTCTGAAGTCATCAATAGCCTGCTGAATCAACTTGGAGAATCTTTCGTAGAAAGCTGGATCCTCATCCATTTTCTCGGTAACAACCTTCCTGGTAGCATGAGCAATAGTATCTGCCTTGGATGCGGTGGTCTGCTTACTGTCATACACACCATGATCTTCTTTTACCTGCTTGAATGTTTTCTCGTCGAAAATATTCACCGGTTCATTCAGCTGTATCACTTCATGAGCCAGTATCTGAGTGTCAAGAAGTTTTCTAATTTTAGGCTCATAATCTCTGTAATCAATTGCCTCCGCATAGCGAAGTTTTACAGCGACTTTCAGCGTCTGAAATCTGCGTAAATCAGTCTTGTATCGAAGAACTGTCTCATCAGAAGTTTCCAGCAAAAATTTATCTGAAGAAAAAGCGATTGCAAGTGTTTTGCTGTATTCAGTTAAGCGGTGGTAGAACTCTTCCCGCACAGAATCATCACCAAGCAGTATTTCATAGGCTTCCTCATCATAAGAATGCTTAACAGTCTTGAATACATCCCACAAATCAGAGTATTTCTGTGGCAGCTTCCCGATCTCTAAAGCAACTGATGTAAGAGTTCCAACAAGATCAGACTCATCAAAGCCTTCAAATGCACTGTACATGGTTAGAGCGTTATCCAACTCACCCAGAACACTGGCGTAATCCACTATGAAACCGAACTCCTTGTTCTCAAAAATACGATTCACTCTGGCTATTGCCTGCAGCAATGTGTGTTCTCGAAGCATTCGGCACAGGTAAAGAACAGCATTCCGGGGTGCATCAAAACCTGTTAACAACTTATCAACCACAATTAGAATTTCAGGATCAGTTCCGAATTTGAACTGATTGATGAGCTGCTTAGTGTATTCTTCCTCACTGCCGTATCGCTTCATCATCTTTGTCCAGAATCGAATAACTTCATCGGCAGGTTCATCATCAGTTTCTTCAAAACCTTCACGCATATCAGGCGGAGAAATAACTACACCTGATGAAACGTAACCTATCTCTTCAAGAAAAGCATGATACTTCAATGCAGACACCTTATTGGGAGCAACCAGTTGAGCCTTAAACCCCGTCCCCTGCCAATTCGCACGGTAATGCTCACTGATATCAAAAGCTCTCATATAGATAACCTGCTCTGCCTTATTCAGCATTGCAGACCGGGAGTATTTTCTTTTAAGATCGGCTTTCTGTTCTTTTGTAAGCCCCTGGGTATGTCTTTCAAACCAGAGATCAATAGCTTTCTTGTTCTGCTGCATCTCCACATGACGACCTTCATAAAGCAAAGGAACAACAGCACCATCGGCAACAGCCTGTGATATGGAATAATGCGGTTCTATCAGGTTGCCGAATTTGACGAAGTTGTTCTTCTCCTTCTTCAGCAAAGGAGTGCCTGTAAATCCCAGATAACAAGCCAGGGGAAACATCAAACGCATTTTTGCCGAAAACGAACCAAACTGAGTACGATGGCTTTCGTCCACCAGCACAAAGATATCAGGTGATAAATCCTGATGTTTCTTTAGAGTCATTGCTTTATCAAACTTGTGTATCAGCGTAGTAATGATACCTGCCTTATCCTGACCTACAAGCTGCAGCAGATTCCGACCGGATGTTGCCCGTCTTGGTTCAAGACCGCACGCGTCGAAAGTATTACGCAGTTGCTTGTCCAGATCTGTACGGTCTGTAACAAGCACCAGACGAGGGTTGGGGATCTCCGGATCAAGGGCAAGATTCCGGGCCAGCATCACCATTGTCAATGATTTTCCCGACCCCTGGGTATGCCAGATGATTCCACCCTTGCGGGCACCAGATGCATCAAAGTGTTTCACCCGCTTCAGGGTAGATTTCACAACAAAGTACTGCTGATACCTTGCAATCTTTTTAATGCCACCATCAAACAGAGTAAACTTCCAGGCAAGCTCCAGAAGTCTCTCCGGTCTGCAAAGAGCATAAATTGCCCTGTCCTGCTCTGTAACAAGTCTCTCCAGCACAAAAGACGACGGAGCAACCCCAAGGGAACTGGCAATCTTATCGATATCTACAGAACGGGAAAGAACCTCCCCAAGAACATCGTCAACACCAGACTCTTTCCAGAGCCCCCAGAATTTCGCGGCAGTACCGGTTGTGCCATATCTTGCACTGTTCTTGTTTACCGCCATAAGAAGCTGAGAATAAACAAACAACCTGGGAACGTAGTCTTCACTCTGATTGCGAACAGATTGTGAAATAGCCTGAGTAACTTCAACACTGGGTGACTTGCACTCAATAACACAAAACGGAATTCCATTCACAAACAGTACAAGATCAGGACGAACAGTTTCTGTACTCCGTGAGCGTTCAACACTGAACTCGGCAGTTACATGAAAACGGTTCTGTTCAATATTTTTCCAGTCAACGTACTTCAGGTTGTAGCTCTTCGAGTCACCGTCAATTGTCTGTTCTAAAGCAGTTCCAAGAGTAAGCAAGTCATAGATAACCTCATTGGTTCTAACTAGCCCGTCATACTTCACATTCTTCAGTTTCTGAATCGCAGTTTGAATATTCTCTTCACTGAACAGATATTCACTGCCCCTATGCCAGATACCATTAATCTCTTTCAAGCTTTCCCGCAGCACACCCTCAAGCAACACATTGGAAGTTCTTCCCTGTCGCTCATGCAAAGCTTCAGCAGGTGACAGATACTCATACCCCATCTGTACAAGCAACTGGATTGCAGGAAGCTGGGAGAGGTGCTTTTCATCAAACTTCATAGAGCTTCCACCCATTTAATCCAACTGCTTGATTAGTTAACTTTGAACTTACAACTCCCATCACTTCACATCCTTCACAAATTGAATTCCATTAACAGTCAATCGATACTGCTGATAACGACTATGTGGTTTTTCAGGAATCGTGTACTCGATATACCCAAGAGCCATAGCCGGTTTGATATAGGTCTCACGCATCCTGCGTCTGTCTTTGAGTTGCAGTTTTAAAAGGAGTGCCTTATTCCCCAGAGTATCTTCCTTTTCAAGCAAAAACAACAGCTTTTTAACTGGTGGCGCAACTGATGTCATTACTGGTGTCTCCTGAATAGAATTCAGTGTATCCAGTATAACTTGAAGCATGAATTCAACAAAAGAACCGGAATGATTCTCTCTGTTGGATTTGTTCAGAGCCAGGTAGTACTCTTTCCGGTTATCCCTTATAACGCTCTCTATGGGTAAGTACTGAAATACAGGTTTCCAACTGTATAGCATCAGATTCTGCCACAACCTGCCCAGTCGGCCATTACCATCACTGAACGGGTGAATGTACTCAAATTCATAATGAAAAATTGAACTTGTTATTAACGGAGACAGATCAAGGCTGCAAACAAAGTCAAACAGTTCTTTCATTAAAGCATGAACCATGTGTGCAGGAGGAGCTACATGAACCAGAACACCATTTCCCTTAACTCCAACGGCACGCCTGCGATATTTACCGGCATCTTCAATCAAGCCAGCCATTAAAATCCTGTGTGCCGCTAGTAAGTCACTGGAAGACTCAGCACTCCACTTTGACAATAAATCATAAGCTTCCACAGCGTTCTTAACCTCAAGAACATCTCTTGAGTTCGAAATAACCAGATCCCCGTCAAGAACAGCAGTAACCTGTTGGACAGAAAGAGAGTTTCCTTCAATCTCCAGTGATCCCTGAATGCTTCTTACTCTGGAAAGGCGTCTTAAAACCAACTCGTTCCAGAACGCGGAAAGATTCCCCAGCGCTCCCAGCTGTTCACCGATTTCCTCTACAAGATTAACCATCAAAGAGGTAAGTGGAGGCAGGGAAAAGTTTTTCATGCCCTCTCCAACCTAACCCGCCACTCACCGGTGAGCAGTTTCTGCATCAGTCCTCGCTTCTGGGCTCTGTACCTTTCAGCCATCTTCTTAATTAAATCTATTTCTTCCTTGGCTGTTGTAATAACAGCAGCAATGATCTTTTGTGATTTTATCGTAGGTAGACTAATCTTTATCTTGTAAAGCTCACTTGGATTCAGCCTCTTAGAACCAGTTCCAGTGGTTATAGACTCTAATTGCTTATAGAAGTGTTGTCTGGAGAAATAGAAGTACAACCACATTGAATCCACATCTGATGCAATATCGAATGACGGGATATCCTGCGTGGAACAATAACCATCCAAACTCTTCGGAACTATTCCCAAAGAACCTCTAAATACATTCTGTTTGCCGTATATAAACTGCCCGGCTCTCCTTTTGAAATACTTGGTTGCACCATCAACTTCCGTCCCTCTGTATTCGCGGATTTCAACACCTTTGAGGTGAAGTCTGACACTTATCCTTTTTCTGGAGTTATTCTCTGTATCTAAGATGCGGCTTTCTGTTAGCACTTCGCCCAAAAAGGTCTTTCTCCACCCCACTCCTCCTTCAACAGCTGGCTTTCCAATCAACTCATTCAACAACCACTTAAACCGCTTCTCCTTCGCCTTAATCAGCTTCTCAGTTTTCTCAATTGCTTCATCCCAAGTGGAGAGAAGATCGGCAATGGCTTTTTGTTCGGGGAGAGGTGGGAATATTACTGGAAATGCTTTAAGTTGTGTTGAATTAATACTCGCTAGATTCGTACTTTGTTTTGAACAGCTCAGGAAGTACTTCTTCCCGTATGAACTTCCTGTTAAAGAAGAGAGAAACGCAGGAAGAATCTTTTCCTTGTTAGGTCGAACGACGAAAACATGATTCTGGTGAACGCATGATTCTATCTCACCCTTCCAAACTGCTCCTCTTCCAAGCTTGTCAAAATCCCCACCTTCTGTTAGTAGCACATCTCCAGTCCTGACAAGGAACCTGTCCAATTTCTTTTCGTCAATAGAGATATTTTTAATCTCCGAGAGATCTAAATATCCATCCTGGACATTAGCTACCCGCAAATAGGGGACTTGAATCGCATTACTGATAAGCTTCTTGTTTTTAGCAATACCAGTTTGAATAAATGCAATTTTGTCTAATCTTGATTTTTCCCATCCATCAGGCAATCTCAAAACAACTCCCTTTCCAATTTAAGCAAATGTAGCCCAGCTAATTGGCAAATATTCTATCTTTTAACATCAAGTACTGTCGCCCTCTTCAATCCTTCTTTTCTTCTTCTCCTCTGACTTCACTCTTCTCTCAAGCTTCTTCAAGTCTTCTTTGGGGGTTGGAAGATCTTCCGGCATGGTTCCACCCAGTTCTTCAATGGTTTCCCGCACTTTCTTGCCAACTTCAAAGTGCGTTTCGTTTGCCTTTCTCTTCCCCTTAATTCCGTCTCTCTTAAGCTTTTCTTCAGTCTGCGTGGCGCGAAACAGGTTTGCAGCCAGTTCAGTGCTTCCCATGCTGTCAAGAATCTTCTGACTTCTCTTGAGACCCTTCCGCCGATGAATTCCTTGGGTATCAAGGCCGCCATACAAGCCCCGGTATCCATGATTCTGGAAGATTGCAAAATCGAGATGGGTTTCTACGCCAGCCTCCTGGGCAGCTTTTACCAGATGCTTGTTGTGCTCTCGCACTTCATTACGCAGAAAGAGACGCTTCTCGTCTTCTTTCAATCTTTGGAACTGCTCGTCATCCTTCAGTTCCTGCCGACGAGTCTGTATTGCAAAGTATGTTTGACCGTTAGCAACAACAGACTTGCGTGGATCGGCATTCTGAACTATCAGGTAACAGGCATAACGGGAAAGTTCATAATCGCTAAGCTCTCGAAAACTGCCTGATCCTATGTCCACCAATTTTCCCACTTGGGAAAAATGGTTCTCTACCAATTGATTTGAATTCTCACAAGCTGTAATTGCTCTCAGAATAACTCGTTTGAACTTATCCCAGCTTGCATATTCCAAGGCTTCCTGCAAATCACGAGCACGCCAGTACTCTTCCATCTGCTCACTTTGCTTCTTCATTTCATCGAAAGTATGATGGTGTTTTACAACAACTTCTGTTTCTCTCATCTCTTTATCTCCTTCAGCTTCTCTGCCATCTTTACCCTTACTGCGGCAAGTTCTTTCTCAAGGGCTTCGATTTCAAGCTGAACAGCATCAATATCTATTTCCTCTTCCTCTTCGAAAGTGTCTACATACCTTGGGATGTTGAGGTTGAAATCATTTTCTGTTATTTCCTCTATTGTTGCTGAATGGGCGTATTTATCAACATCCACTCTTTTCTCATAGGTATCCATGATCTTTTTGAGCTGATCATCTGAAAGAGTATTCTGGTTCTTGCCTGGAACGAATTCTCTGCTGGCTTCAATGAAGAAAACCTCTTTCTTCTTTTCATTCTTTCCACCCTTTTCCCGGGAGCGGTCAAATACAAGGATAGCTACAGGGATGTTTGTTGTTGGAAATAGATTGCCCGGAAGACCGATTACTGCATCGAGAAGGTTTTCTTCGATTAGCTTTGTACGGATTCGCCCTTCTCTGGCTCCTCTGAACAGAACACCATGAGGAACTACAACGGCTACTCGCCCTTCTTTTTCAATCGCAGTCTCAATCATGTGGGTGATAAACGCCCAGTCACCTTTACCTTTTGGCGGTACTCCTCGCCAGAAGCGATTGTAGACATCGCTCTCGGCATTTTCAGCACCCCACTTATCCAGAGAGAAGGGCGGGTTGGCAACAACACAGTTGAATTTCATAAGCTTGTCATTCTCAAGTAGAATGGGATTGTTGAGTGTATCGCCCCATTCAATACGGGCACTGTCGAAGCTGTGAAGAAACATGTTCATTCGACAGAGAGCCCAGGTACTTCCGTTGGATTCCTGCCCGAATAGGGCAAAATTGTTTCCCTTAATCTGATTTGCCGCTTGAATGAGAAGTCCGCCTGCACCGCAAGTGGGGTCGCATATCTTATCTCCCGGTTTTGGTTTAGCAAGCATGGCCACAAGCTTGGTTACTTTAAGCGGCGTGAAGAACTCTCCGGCTTTCTTTCCAGAATTTGATGCAAAGCGTTCAATAAGATAAATGTAAGTATTACCAATAACATCCTCTGAGACTCTGGTGGGACTCATATTCAGTTGGGGTTTGTGAAAGTCTTCCAGTAGTTGCTTGAGCCTCCTATTTTTATCTTTTGCCTGGCCAAGATTAGCTTCACTGTTGAAGTTGATGTTACGAAATACACCTTCCAGCTTCGCACGATTTGCTTCCTCAATGTGATCCAGAACAATGTTGATCAGTTCTCCGATGTTAGCAGCAGAGCGTCTCTCGTAAAGACTGTAGTAAGTGGCTGGAAACTTGTCTACAATTGTATTCCCGTCATTCTCGGTTATGGTAATCTCCGGAAGTACGAATCTTTCTCTTTCAAGCTTGCGGAGAATTCGTTCTTCATCATCTCCGTACTCTTTCTTGAACTCCTGATAATGATCCTGCCATACATCAGAGACATACTTCAGAAAGAGCATAACAAGAATGTAGTCTTTGTACTGGGCTGGATCAACAACTCCCCTGAAAGTATCACAAGCTGCCCATGCGGCATTGTTGATATCCTTCTGGTTTATCTTCGCGCTCATATTTTTTCTCCCTTTGCGTATCTCATTAGTTCTGCTGAAATTAATTTTCTCTTCACTCTTAGTAATTCTTTTGAAAGCTTTGATTCAGTTGCAGATAGCTCGGCCAGTTCGCAAATCTGTTTCTGTTTCTGCAGGCTGGGAACTACAACTTCAAGGTCTTCCAAACCCTGCTTGCTTATCATTCTTTGAACGCTACCCTTTGCCCTGCTTGCGAAGAATGATTGTGCTTCTGGCTGGCTGATAAACCAATTTAAATATGCCGGCCAAACTTTACTTGTATCGAATATTCTGATCCTCATAAGCGGTGAAGCTACTATTGCTTGTCCCGGATCAGCTTGAATTATTGCTGCCTCTGTATTATGCCCTCTGGATCTGTAAAGAAGGTCTCCAGCTTTTACGAGATGTCTCTTATTAAGCGAGGGCATCTCAATCCTTAATGCATTTTTTGTTTCCACTGTATTTTCATCAGACAGGTCCTTCATCTGAATAACAGCCACCGTGCCGTTCAAGACAGGTTCAAGTCTTGAGCGAAAGGAAAAACCCATATGAATATCTGCAATCTCTTTTAGTTTAATCCTCATTTGCCCCCCCTCCAATCACTGCATCATCGTTACTGTATTATATGCAATCCATGCCACGTTGTCGAGTGCTGCAATGACGTTTCTGTATTGGTTGCAAATTCTGATATAAAGGAAGGGGGCGGGAAAAACCCGCCCCCTTCTTTTATCCAGTCAGGAATTATCGAGTAGCAGTACCGAGTACTGTGAATTCAATACGCCTGTTCTGAGCCTTGTTTGAGGCACTGGTGTTGGGAACCACAGGGTTCTCTTCACCGTAACCAATGGCAGTCAGCGTGTTTCCGGCAACACCCTTGCGTACAAGATAATCAAGTACAGAGTTTGCTCTACGCTCACTGAGGCCCTGGTTGTAGCTGGAACTTCCGTCACTGTCGGTATGACCGGCAATGCGGACTCTTACGCCGGCATTGTCGATAAGTGTCTGAGCCACCTGATCAAGAACACCGAAGCTCTCGGGCTTGATCTGAGAGCTGCCACTCTCGAAATAGATGTTATTGAAGCTGAGAACCTGGCCCTCAACCAGCGCAGGGCGCATCTCAACATCAAAGATTGTTGTTTCTTCAGGAACCATGACCTGAACCTTGACAACATTGAGGTAATCATCAGCCGTAACCTTAACAGTACAGTTGCCTTCAGGAAGAGAGATGGAGTAAACGCCATTGGCATTTGTAGTTGTTGTTCCCTCGATGCCCTCAGGAAGATTCTCGATGCTAACAACGGCACCAGCGATAACTTCGCCGGTCTCGCTGTCTGTAACTGTACCTGTGAGGATGCCGTTATCGGGAACAGGTGCAAGAGCAACATCTAAGGCCTGGTCTTGGCCGGCAACAATTACTACAGTCGCTGTGAAGGGAAGATACCCGTCAAAAGTAACATTTATGGGAACTGATCCTGCAGGAAGCCTTACAGAATAGAAACCGTCAATTGTTGTCAGAGGAAGAGTTGATGAAGCCGGGAAGCTTACTTCAGCAACAAGTACCTCTCCGCTCTCGGTGTCGGTCACGAGACCGCTGAGGGTTCCATGGGTAGGGGCCTGAAGAAGAACAGATGAGAAAATGAGGTTGAGACCTATTCCAAAGTCTGCAGGATATCCACCAGGGAAAGGACTTCTCTGTGTGCGTTCTTCATCAGTGGGAGTAGTTCCGGCCTGGTAAATACCGTGGCCAAGGTCAGACCACTCAGGATCAAAAGAGGTAAGAGCCATTGAACCGGTAAGGTCAAGAGCTAAACCATAAGGTGATACAAATCTGAAACCACCGCCGAGAATACCGATTTCGTCATATCTCTCGCCGTTTCCGTCTTCTTCTGTGCGGTCAAGGTACTTGTTGTATTCGATCTCAATAAAAGGAGAAATAGCAGCCCGATACTCCAGACCGGCGGCGATCCTGATTACATTGTCATCAACAGTGAGTTCAACATCATCTGTGGAAGTAACGATACTTGCCGAATCGCGTCTGGAATCTGTGAATTCGAACAGCTGGGAATAGCGATGGAAACCTGCATTCAGGTGAACTCCAAGACCAAAGTCAGCATCATAGGAAAGAAGAAAGTCTCCACCATAATTGACTTTTCCACTACCCATCATGGCACGCCTCATCTCGAACATGCCGTCTCCGTTATACCAGATTCCGTCAGTGCCTTCATCGTACATCATTACGAACTCATTGTCGCCACTGCTAACCGAAAATCCTACAGTTGGCATAAATCCCAGCCAGAATTGACCATTGTCTGCAGGGTCTAAGCTGACTTTGAGGGAAAGTACGGCTTCATTAAGAGCGTCATCACTCTCCCAGTCACCGGTTCCTGCATCGCGTGTGTTGTTACTGAGGTCACGTTTGTAACCATTCCACCAGTAACTGACTCGCCCGGCCATTTCAACCATATCATTGATACCGTAGCCGAACGCGAGATATCCAGTGGCGTCATACTCTGTATCCTCTACATCAAAAGAAGTGCCATTGATTGTGGCAACTCTTACATCATGACTTATTCCACCCTGGGTAAACAGACCAACTGAATACTGATTTGCTTCAATTGGCTGGGCATCAACGACTCTGTTGAGTCCGCGAAGCCCCCAGTATGACGGAAGCGCATTGGCAACCGTGGCTGACATAAGCAAAACTGTCAACACCGTAAGAATTAATTTCATATTCCCCTCCTCATTTTTCCGGAAACGCTCCGGATGGCGTATTATTACGCTTTTACATAACAGGCACAGCGAAAAAATACTATCAGGCCCAGAACAAGTCAATACGAGTAACCGCCCCGAACAACGCTCCAGAACGGTCTGAGTAACTATTATTGACCTGTTTTACCGAGAAAATTTATCCCTGATCGCTTTTGGTACGGGCTGTTTTCTGTCCCAGGTGATAGGGATTCTTCCCTCTTCCATATGAAGAATCTCACGCCCCTCACGGTGTCCCATCTCAAAAGCCTGCAAATTCAGTTTCAGGAATGCTTCCGGTACTGCAAGTTTGATGGCATCAGTCCAGATTTCCAGTTTGAAGTATCTGCTGAGAGCTGCGAACATTCCCATAGCCATAAGGTTGGCTACGATTTTCTGCCCGAAAGCTTCAATGCTCTTACTGGTGAAAGGGTACTCGTAAACCTTTCCCTCTGGAAGCTGATCAACGAATGTAGAATCAACAACAAAGAATCCTGTTTCCTTAACCTTGGCGCTGAATTTATCTGCACTCTCCTGGTTCATTGCCAGAAGAATGTCAAGCTTCCGGCAGTTGGGGAAAAGAATGGGCTTATCAGAAATTATTACATCAGTTCTGCTGGCACCGCCGCGAGCTTCGGGGCCATAGCTCTGGGTCAGGCAAACCTCATTACCGTTGAGGATGGCTGCCTGGCTGAGAATCCTGCCTGCCAGACCAAGTCCCTGTCCTCCTGAGCCAGCAAGTCTTATCTCAGAGTATTTCATTTCCTCACCCCCGCTGAAACACGGTCACAGAGTTTCTGGTATCTCTCTATGTAGCCTATTTCATTACGGTCAACAAAAACACCCCTGACAATCTTGCCCTCGGTTTTCTCTTTGGGAAGCTTTTCTGCCTGGACAATGTTAATGGTATCATTCCGAAGCATCTCCATCATATTCACCGCATCGCCAAGCCTGTTGGCTCTGCCGAAATTGGTTGGACAGGGTGCCAGAGCTTCAACAACTCTGAACCCGGAACCGGACAGTGCTTTTTTGATTATGCTGTCAAGTTCTATCACATGGTAAACATCACCACGAGCCACATAGTTCGCTCCAGCGGCTTTTGTCAGCTTGCATATATCGAAGTCGGGCTCAATCATACCATAGGGGGTAGTAGATGTTCTTGCTCCCATTGGAGTAGTGGGAGAAAATTGTCCGCCGGTCATTCCGTAGTTGTTGTTGTTTACTATGATGGCAGTAATATCCATGTTACGCCTGGCTGCATGAATAATGTGATTGCCGCCGATGGCCATGGAATCACCATCACCCATAACTGCAAGAACCTTCATGTCGGGGTTGGCCATTTTTGCCCCGGTTCCGAAAGCAAGAGCTCTGCCGTGTGTTGTATGCAGTGTATTGAAATCAACATACACCGGCATTCTGCTGGTGCATCCAATTCCGGAGACCATGAGAATATCATCAAGTTCCCATCCAAGGCTGTCTATGGCTCTGATGATGGAACCCATGACGATTCCGATACCGCAACCCGGACACCATACATGCGGAAACTTCTTTTTAGACCTCAAATACCTGTATGCATATGGAAGACGGGCAGGCATTACATCACCTCCTGCACTGCAGCAACCAGCTGCTCGGGTGTAATTTCGTAACCGTCATATCGGTGAAGAGGAACAACTCTAACACTGTCAGAGGTAAGACGCTCCACCTCGTGTATGATCTGCCCCTGATTAAGCTCTGGAACAAGAATCACATCTTTTGAATCAAGAAGTTCTTTGACCGTTCTATCCGGGAAGGGCCAGATAGTTACTGGACGGAAAATTCCCACCTTTTTACGCTGTTTGGCAAGTATTTTCTGCGCAGCAAGAGCACTTCTGTATACCGAACCGTAACAGAATATCACAACTTTGGATTCCTCAACATCATGAAGTTTGTTGTTCTCCAGAACATCCAGACGTCTTGTTATCTTCTGTTTGAGCCTGTTCATTTTAGATACGACCTCATCCACCTTGCGGGTGGGAAAGCCATGAGTGTCATGAGTAAGCCCGGTGACATGAAAACGGTAACCTGAGCCGAAATGCGCCATTGGTGATACACCTGTGGCAGAGGCGTGATAGTGCTCATACCATTCAAGAGGTACATCCGGGGAAGAGGGCGGTGTAACGCAGATTTCTTCCTCTTTCGGGAAGGTAAGTTTCTCTCGCATATGACCGATCACCTCATCAGGCATAAGGATCACAGGCGTACGGAATTCCTCGGCAATGTTAAAAGCTTTGATAGTAAGGCTGAAACATTCCTCCACATCAGAGGGTGCAAGAACTATGGTTGGATGATCTCCGTGAGTACCCCATCTCGCCTGCATCACATCACCCTGGGCAACCTGAGTGGGAAGCCCGGTTGAAGGTCCACCACGCATAACGTTAACAAGAACCAGAGGTACTTCGGTCATGCAGGCATATCCAAGGCCCTCCTGCATCAGGCTGAATCCGGGGCCGCTGGTGGCTGTCATTGATCTTCCACCGGCAAGACTGGCGCCTATGATTGCACTGATGCTGGCGATCTCGTCTTCCATCTGTATCCATTTTTTTCCAATGAGAGGCATTTCACGTGCAAGAATTTCAGCCACCTCAGTAGACGGAGTAATTGGATATCCGGCAAAGAAGTCGATTCCGGCAGCAAGGGCACCGAGAGCTACGGCTTCATTACCCTGTACAAGTTTTGTCTCTCCCCAGGGAATTCCGCTCATTTCTCACCACCATTCTTTTTTTTGCCCTCTTTGATGTGGTCTTCGCTTACATAAACTGCGAACTCAGGGCATCTGCGAGCACACAGAGCACATTCAATACATTTTTCAGGATACACCACATGGGCCTTTTGATCCCTGCCCATCTCAAGTACCTGCTTGGGGCAGAAAGCAACACAGATTCCGCAGCCCTTGCACCACTCAGGGAAAATATGAACGGCAGGTTTCTTCACTTTGGTCTCACAATGTTCTTCTTTTGTCTGCCCCTTGATGGGTTTCTCAGACATTGAACAATACCTCCAGATGATGCAAGAAAGGCAAGACCCCTATGGGACCTGCCTTCCTTTGCGCCTATCGCTACATGCGAACTGTTTCTACTACTTGGTATAAGGTTTCAGAACTTCTGCGAGATCAGGCTTGCCTATCTCCTGAAGATCGTATGTAACCTTAACTGTAGGTTTGTTTATCTTGATGATTCTGGAAAGATCAATAGGAGTTCCAATGATAACGACATCACAGTCGATGGCGTTAATGGTATCCTCAAGATCCTTGATCTGAGCGTCTCCATAACCCATTGCAGGAAGAATTACGGTTTCCTCCACGCCCGGGTAGTACTTGTCAAAGGTGGCTCTGATGGTACCAACTGCATGAGGAACGGGGTTGGCAAACTCTGCTGCTCCGTATTTCTCGGCTGCTACAAAACCTGCACCGTACTCCATATCACCATGGGTAAGTGTAGGTCCATCTTCAACAACAAGAACCTTCTTCCCGACAAGAAGCTCAGGTTTGTCGACAGAAACAGGGCTGGCACCGTCGATGATTCGGGCAGTCGAATTCACCTTACGGATATTTTTTCTTACTTCCTCAACATCCTCGGGGTATGCACTGTCGATCTTGTTGATTACAACAACATCGGCAAGTCTGAGGTTGGTCTGGCCGGGGTAGTAGCTGAGCTCGTGGCCAGGTCTGTGGGGATCAACAACAGTGATGGTCAGGTCAGGGGCATAGAAGGATGTATCGTTGTTGCCGCCATCCCAGAGGATGATGTCTGCCTCTTTCTCTGCTTCACGGAGAATGGCTTCGTAATCTACACCTGAGTAGATGACGTTGCCACGGGAAATGTGAGGCTCATACTCTTCCATCTCTTCGATTGTGCACTGGTGCTTTTTGAGATCCTCAATTGTTTCAAAACGCTGTACACGCTGCTTCACAAGGTCACCGTAAGGCATCGGGTGGCGAATTGCAACAACTTTCTTACCGGCAGCCTTGAGTTCTTCGACAACACGGCGGGTTGTCTGACTCTTGCCACACCCTGTACGCACAGCGGTAATGGCAATAACAGGCTTGGTGCTCTTAACCATTGTGCGACTGGCACCGATCATGATAAAGTCAGCACCTGCTGTGTTCACACGGCTGGCAAGGGCCATGACTGTGCTGTCGGGAAGATCACTGTAAGACATAACGCAAAGCTCAATGTTCTCACCGCTGATGATGTTCTCAAGCTCGCTCTCATCAAGAATCTTGATGCCTTCAGGATAGAATTCTCCGGCCAGTTCGGCTGGATACTTTCTTCCATCGATATCAGGAATCTGGGTTGCTGTGAAGGCCACTACTTCGTAACTGTCATCGTTGCGATACAGTGTGTTGAAATTGTGGAAATCGCGCCCGGCGGCGCCTAGGATCAGGGTTCTCTTTCTGCTCATACTGAGTCGTCCTTTCCGCAAGTTGATTATGCTCTTGCGGAAGAGCAACAGCGAACCGTCAGGTTCGGCCTCTTCCACTTCCTGTGGACCCCAGATACTCTGTCTGGTCGGCATCAAATCTCACGCTTCCAGACAGAATTGTCAATGGTTGCTGTAAGTACAAGTGTAAGTGTTTCCATGACTACTTATCTTTAGCGCCGCCCTCAAGCAGGATACAGAGGCCAGCTCCTCCCAGAAAGCCGCTAAGCAGTCTCATAAGGTTTGTACTCTCGTAGAAACCGATGAACTGAAGCGACCCGTCAAGTGCCATGGGAACAATCAGTAACAAACCCACCATGACGGAACCGGGCAGCTTTTTGAGGAACATCAGCAGAGATGACAACAGTACCCCGATCCAGAAAAAGGTGCATCTTGCACAAAGACCCGGCGCCCAGTCAAAGGATCTTTGCGGGAGCCTGTGGCAGGTACCTGCCAGAAGAGGTCTGAGAACCGGAGGATTCACGAAAGTGCCGAAAACAAAAATGGCGCCTATTGCTATGAGCAGAATCGAGCCGGTTTTTCTGAGATTAACCATCAGCCCAGGTATTCTCATCCCAGTTAAAGTGATTTTTCACAGAAGCTTCACCGAGAATCTCAAGAGCAGCGTATTTACCCATTTCGATTGAGTGATCCATGTTGTTGTACCGAAATAACCCCTGTCGGCCACATGTAACGCTGTCTGCTATGTTTTCCAACGCGTCAAGAACCAGAGAGGTATTCTTTGCATAGGTAAGATCATAGATGGGATAGGCATATGCCCGGCGGCTGACATCTGCACCGAGTACCATATCAGCAGAAAACAGTCCCAGATGTTCAGCTCCGGGTATTGTGGTTCCAAGAAGATCTTCTTCAGACATGCTCCAGACTTCATCATTTTCCTGGCAACTGTATTCAAAAACAACCTGCGATGGTACATCCGGGTCAAAATTCCTGGAAATCGAAAGTCTGTTGAACAGGTAACGGCCTTCAGATGTATAAATCCAGTGATCCGATGGC
Source organism: Candidatus Sabulitectum sp. (assembly GCA_023139045.1). Lineage (GTDB taxonomy): Bacteria > Fermentibacterota > Fermentibacteria > Fermentibacterales > JCC-6 > Sabulitectum. The sequence continues at coordinate 30,432 of JAGLOJ010000003.1, read as the reverse complement.
TCAATATCTCTGTTTAGACGAACTGTGAGAAACACCAGAGCTCTGAACTTGAGGTCAGCGGCCGCCTTGTGAACTTTCTCCGGAAGAATGTCACCGAGAAGCTCAGTGTAGCTGTTGACAGGTATTGTGTTGATTACCTTGTCGCACATGATGTGACCATCCGGAAGATCGATACGCCAGCCCTTGTCTGTTTTATTCAAACCAGCGGGCTCGGTGGAGAAGAGAATAGAACCACCCGCTTCAGTTATTCCGGATGCAAGCCCCCGGCAGATCTCACCGATACCGCCCCTGGGATAATGAAATGTGCTTACGAGACTTCTAACTGTTTCCTTTGATGGAGCAACTGTCTCCCTGATCAAACCTGCCAGACTTGGCACAGTAATTCTCTGGCTGGCCCAGTCTGCGCTGAGCTTTGACGGCTCAATACCCCAGAGTTTTTTGTTGTACGGTGCCAGGTAAAGATCATAGAGCCCCCGGCCGAAACGGCTGAGAACCCATCCTTCGAAGCTTTCCTGCTCTCTTGGAGCGAAAAGTCCCCTTATCTTCTCCCAGAGAAAACTCAGCATCATGCCGATTCCCCGGTGCAGGGGCATGGTTGACAGCACATTGCTGAATGCAAGAGGATAATCAAAGTACCTGTCGAGAAGTCTGATTCTGCTTACCCTGTTCAACTCAAGAAGATCAATTCCGGGAAGCCTCTTTACAAAATCCAGTATCATGTTGTTTGATGTGTGAAATCTGTGAGGGCCCAGATCGTAATCGAAACCATTTCTCTTAATGGTGGCAGCCAGACCTCCGTAAAAGGGTTCCTTCTCCAGAACTACAACGCTGTATCCTCGCCGGGCTAACTCTTCGCCTGCACTGAGACCTGCCAGTCCGGCACCAAGAACTGTTATTTTCAACCGGTTACCTTTCTTCTTCGATCCAGATAATTCTTGTTGCGTTATCTGGTTCAATTGGTGAAGAAGATGCGATATGATCGGTAACGGCCTGAAGCAGCGTTACTCCTGCAAAAGTCGCATCATGATCAAGCATTATATCATATCCAACATTGCCCTGTGCAAGATATCCTGTAGTCACAAGAATGTAAACTGCATCAGGGTTCAGAGGCTCACCATTTATCATGGATTCCTCGATCTTCGAGCCGTCTTCCACTGCCTGATTTCGGTTGCATGTAAAGCCGGATATCTCCATATCTCTTCTCCGACCCTGCATACCGGTTTCCAGTATCTCAAGAAGCTCAGCACCTGTTATTTCCAGTGTGTACAGATCCTCTTCAAAGGGAATTGATGTGTAGATAATTCTGGGGGTAATTGGTCCTCTGGGAATGGCAGCACGTATGCCTCCCCGGTTCAGAAGACCCACATCGGCATTGGTGGCCGCACGGATAGCGTCGCTCATCAGCCTGCCAAGAGGATGCTCTGCCCCGCCTCTCGGTATTTCAGTAACAGCTTCACCAACCACTTCATCCATGCCGGCCTCAGCGATTTCCCTGAATCCGTTGATAAGCTCGTACTGCTCCATGTCAGGCCAGAACCTGTCATGAAGCAGGCTGATGTATTCCTCGCCGTCAGGAAGGTCATATCCGATAATTGATCCGGTTTCAGTATCAAGCGCCAGTCTGATGTGCCCGATTCCTGTTCCATTTGCATAGCCCTGAACCACTATTGTGTGGGTGAGAGGGTTCACCCATGGCTGCCGCAGGCCTACATGCGTGTGACCACTGACGATTAAATCGATCCCCTCCACCATGCATGTAAGTTCGGCGGTGTTGAATGCAAAATCTTTTGTGTACTCTTCCCCGTTGTCCCAGGCATCATAGACTCTTGCCGTGTATCTCTCCGGATCAGGGGGCTGTCCAAGATGGGAGACAAGAATGACCACTTCGGCACCCTGAGCGTATACCTCTTCCAGTGCAGATTCCACAGATTCAAGCTCTGGAGAAATCAAGTAGCCCTCAAGCAACTCCGGATCAACAAGACCATAGGTGTCTGATGTGGTCACTCCCACAAAAGCCACATTGATACCGTCCATGTCAGTAAATATGTATGGTAGAATGGGCGCAGGAATCTCACCCTCCAATGTTGTAAAATTCGTACAGATTACCGGGAAGTCGGCCATCCTGGCTTTCTGGATGGCGTTATCCGCTCCATGATCGAAATCATGATTGCCCAGGGTCATCATGTCATAATCCAGGGAATTCATCCATTCCATCATAAATTCACCCGAGTTGTAATTACCCACAGGAGTTCCCTGCCATACGTCCCCGGCATCGATGAGCAGGCAGTACTCGCCGCTATCCAGACACTCTTCCCTTACCTGATTCACATAAGCGGCAATCCAGGCACCACCACCGATTCCCGGAGGAAAATCGGGATTCATAAAGGAGGCCTCCCGCGGGGCGATTCCTCCGTGAATATCATTGGTGTGAAGAATGTTCAGATAAACAATCTCCGCCTGGGCAAAGGCAGCCAGAAGGAAAAGTACCAGCGCAATTCTTGTGAGCATGATACCGTCCTTTCTAGAATGTCTTTGTGACGCCAAGAGTAAATGCGGTTCTGCTGGATTCAACCACCAGAGAATCTCCCGGTGTGAATGATGGAAGACCATCAAACTGGAACTGATCCCAGCGGACCGGGGAGAAGCTGATTGCAGCGTCTACAGTAAGATCGCCAATTGCCCAGCCAAGCCCTGTTGTGAACTTCATTCTGTCAAGTGCCCCCGCGAGGGGAGAACTGTCATACTCAAAACCTGCCCTGCCGATTGTGTTGCCGGGAAGGGTGTTCTCTACTCCAGCACCGAATCCCCAGGAATTCCTCATGGCTGCATCAACATCTGCAATTTCAACGGAAGATGTACCTGACCACCAGAAATCAGCGACGAAAAGGCTCATAAGCCTGTTACCAGGCAGATACCTGAGCCCTGCTCTGACAGTTATGGGAAGTGTCAGATCGGTCTTTACAGACTCTACTTCCATCTTCCAGTTCATGGGCTGTTCAATTCCACCGCTGATGGAAACCCGACCCAGATCAACAAGAGCCGATCCGCGCATTGTCATTCCCGTAATATCTGTGTCTATCCCGGATTCAACATCAGAAACGGTGGGATCAACATACTCGATCCTGTGATCCAGTGATCTGGTTCCCGTTACGAAACTTCCACCGGCGCCAATGGATAGTATTTCCCACCGGGTCCAGGCTGCAGACAGACCAAAATCACTGAGCATTCCGCTGATGTCCAGGATCTCCTGCCCGATCTTCACATAATTACCGTCATTCATTACCCTGCTGTATGCATAACCGAATGTGGAAGCTGCTCTCCAGCCGGCTGAAACCGCCAGAGCACCCTGCTTCCATGAAAGAGCAACGGCACCGGGAAGAGGATGAAAATTCTGATTGAAACTGTGCTCAGATTCTCCCACTACCCCGCCGAAACTATCGTACACTCTTCTGGTTCTTTTCTCAATATCCAGAGCCACAGTTCCGGTAATTCCAGCACTGAAGCCCTCAGGTAGCAGAGAAGCCATTGCCGGATTCTGCAAAGCTGCCTGGGGAGAAACATCTGCATAAACAGTGTTACCCATGGCTGCCGCTCCTGCTGAACCGGTTATTCCCTCATCTCCAAGCCACAATACCTCCGGCAGGCCGCCGGAGAGGGCCAGAAGGATAATCATTCCGCCTGCTGTTATACCCATATGTCCTCCTGCCTACCAGCGGATGTCAAGCTGGCAGCGAATACCGTAATCGGTGACATGATCACCGAAATCAGTTACCGTTTCATCCGGATCCCCCTGATAATGGTACTGATCATCGGGGTCCGGTCTGTAAAATCCATTATGAGGAAAGAAGGTGTCTTTCCGTACAAACTTGAATCGAAGCTGAAGATTGTCGGAAAGCGTATTCTTCACAGTGACATAGAACTTTGTTCCGTCTCCATCGAGGAAATCAATTCCGGTATCTTCAAATTCCCACTGACTCATACCGTTGGTAGTCCAGAAAGTGCTGCCACCGAGAACAGAAAGCTCAGGGCTGAAGTCGTGCTCCCAGCGCATGGCAAGAAAACCGCCTGACATGTTTCTGTCGTCACCGTAAAGAGGGTTCGGAGTAAGTTCCACATTCCCATACCGCAGCTCCATGCTGAAATAATCTCCACCGAAAGGAAGAGAAAATGTACGGAGAGTGAATTCCTGCGTACGGGAGTTGCTGGGAACGATATCTTTGTGGTTTATCTTATCCTGGAACTTGTACTTCAGCCGGAATCTGACCGGCCACACAGGTCTGTACTCTACTTCACCCTGAAACCTGAGGTTCTCGGTATTGTAAGCCAGATTCCTCCAGATATCCAGATACACCCTGGTAAAGGTAACCTGACGACTGACCTGGAAACGACTCTCCAGATAGAGCCCCTCTTCAGGCTTGGGCACGGGAAGATCTGCAAGCTGGGAAGCCAGAGGATCATTGAGCCTGTAGGGCTTTTCAAAAACGGTATCATCAAATCTGTGCTGTTCCGCAAAAGCCCGGTTGTACGGATTCATGAAGTCGAGAGCGTAGTTGCGGTAAGAACCGGTAACGTTGAACCAGTTATTCTGCCAGCTGGCTGTGGTGATGCTTGCCCAGGCGCCATTGTCCTGCCTGACAGCCTCCACTTCGGCACTCATGTTCCTGTATACGGTCTGGGCGGAACCTGCGAAGTAACTCAGTCTGTCCCCTGAGGGCATATGAGCGTACTCCGGACAGTCCCATGTGTATGTGTCGTTGGGTATGTCTATTCCGGCGACTGTGGGGTTCAGGGAATCACTGTATTGAATCTCAAGAACTCCCACACCAATTGCTGTACCTACCGGAAGATAATCTCCCAGATCGTAGAAGGCATAGCCGCCATACGTGGTTTCATCAAGAACATCACTGTATTCCTCGGGTCTGAACTCGCCCTGATAAAGCACATTGGGCGTACCGTCCAGATTTGTGATGGCATCTCTTGGCGTGAATGAGCCAAACGCATATCCCAGCACCTGACCGGCTTCAATCCGGGTCGCAGCACCAAGAAGAGCATTCTGTCTTGAGGATGTCAGGTCAGGGGTCAGACCCCATGTTCTGTATGTATTTCTGTACATCAACTCATCAGAGTTGTCTATCAGAAGCCCCTGTGCAAGTGAAAGCCTGTAGTTACCGGCTATCACCTGTCTGACAAATCCGTCATCCTGAAAGGAGAAGTACACCTTTCCAACATCAAATCTGTCATTCACCGGCGCATCAACTCCGGCAATAAGATCGCTGCCGGCTAAAGAATTAACTCCACGGGAAAGTCTGATACCTGCCCGGTATCTGTCGCCTGCACCCGCTCTAACCCTGTGGCTGAAACCTGTAACATCGCGGGCTTCAATGAGCTGCGCATACTCAGACTGAAGTCTTGTGATAAGCTCAAGACTGTCTATTGAAGTGGATGAAAGCTCTCTTCCCCCGGCAATAATGTCTGAGATGGCAGATTTCAATTCGGAAATGTGACCCTCAACTCCGTCATCGATTCCACTCCGGCCTTCATTGTCATCATAGATAAAACGATAACTGCCGTAGAAGTCGGTGGCAGAATAATCCGGTTCCCGGGTTGAAATGTAGTCTCTCATGTTGCGGTAACCGTAGTATCGAAGATTCTCTGTGCTGCGGAGAGATGAAACAGAAGAAACCGGCCCCAGGCTCCGAAGTCTGCTGTCAACAGAAGCTGCATCGATAAAGCTCACACGGTCAAGACTGCGCAGATCCCACCAGGAAACCCGGTTGATGGGCATGGGTCTGAGAAGAAGATCCTCCCAGTACTCAACCGCTGCATCCCCGGGGCCATCCTCCTGTGCAAGTCTTTCCATTACACTGAGAATCTGTGATGAAATCTTTGGTTCAGGAGCAGGCAGAACTATCACATTCTCCCTGAGCCATCCAAGAGTAACCGGGGTGAATCCGGGAAGATCCACCACCTCATATATATTCTCCAGGCCTCCGGTACCCTGTATGTAGTCGTATAGAACAACAACCTGTTCCGAAGACAATCCCTCCAGATCAAGCAGTTCCTCATAAGTGGCAGAGTTCAGGTCGAACCCGGGGGGCACAGCGGCCAGCATTGAAGCAAGCAGCAGGCTAAAAAGCATATGTCACCCCAATTGCGTGTGACAGATTCAGCTCCGGGTGGGTCTGTACCGAGTAGCAGGCTTTGATACCTTCCACAACAGCAGAGAACCCTCCGGTAAACACAGCCGGGCCACTCATGGCTCCTGCATAAACAGTAAGAGGCCCAAGAGGAAGGGCACCACCCACTCTTATTCTGGTTCCTCTGAAATCCCTCGACAGGGCGAATGCCGTAACGAGACCCGCTGCGGGTTCGTATGCAATTCCCGCATCCATCTGTCTGTGCATGTACTCCTCTGAATTACCAATCCTGGATTCAGATGGATTCTTAACCGCTGCGGCAAATGCCCACCGGTCGTACATGGTAACTCTGAATCCGGCATTGACCGAGAAGGCTGCTGCACTTCCGTAGCTGCTGATGCCGTCTTTGATATCCACTCTTGCAAAAACAGGCTGCAGCCCGAAAGAGAAGTCACGGGAAAGTTTACCGGCAATTGTAGCGGCTATGATCTGCTCATTGTAAAGCTCTCCCCCAAACCATCTTGCGCTGCCGGCAATATTCCAGTTCTCTGTAATTGGGGCTCCACCGTCAATTCCTGCGGTGGCAAAATCAAAATTGGAGTAAGGCATCTTTCCGGATATGGTCACACCGGGGCGGTCCATGGATGCCACAGATGCCGGATTCCACATAGTGCCCTCAAGCCCGGCCAGAACCACTCCGGTTCCACCCATTGCCATGGCCGGTATACCCATCTCAAGTTCCTCAAAAGAGGCGAAGGCCGGCAGAGCAAGTGCAAGGACAAGAAGGGCTGCTGTTATTGTGTTTTTCATGTGATCCCTCCTGTTCCTATTCCAGCGGCGCCGCGATAACCACGGTCTCTGTTGTAGTCAGTCTGTCTCCATTCGGGGATACACCTTCAAGCATCAGCAGGTACTGGCCCATCGGTAGAAATTCATTCCAGTCATCTCTGCCGTCCCAGTTGAATACATCACCCGCTGGAGAATTGACAGCCAGGCGTGCAAGATCCCGTCCTGCGCGATCATAGAGAGTAAGGTTGAACCTGACACCCTGCGGTCCACTGTATTCGATCTGCATTGTCTCACCCATATCAGGGGCAAATGGATTACCGGAAAGCTCCAGATGGAAATAATCTCCCACCGAGGGATTGAATACGATGATATCGCTCTGATACCGGGGAAGCAATTGATAACCGGAATCGTAGGGCTCAGTCGAATCGTACTGTCCGCCTATCCCGATAATGAACAGTCTGGTTCCAACGGCAACTGCAGAAACATCAATTCCGGTTGTCTCGTTAACTCTGACGGGGATAACAGTCAGTCCATTCCACACATCAAAGTTATACCCGCCACCTGCACTGGAAGGAGTCGTGGCGACGGTAACCCACTGGATAAGGCTTTGATCTCCTGCTGCTATCAGCATTCCCTCAACGGCCTCGGAAACAGGCTGATTCCGTACCAGTTGAACAGGTGCCGGCATACCGGGGTTACCCACATAACTGTAGTCATCAACCGACTCTGGAGATATCTCCGTAAGGCCCTTGTAAAACATGATTTCTCCGGTAAGTTCCCACTCCTCTCCGGGATTCATGTTACCGGGAGCTTCATAAGCGTAAACGTTGATTCCAGCAGTGCCATCCTGCATGTAGAAACTGTATCCAGAGGTGGAAAACAGTGTGGTTTCACAGGTCACTGTTCCGCTTATAGTGACGGTTTCACCCAGCAGATCAGGAATTCCATCTTCGTCGCTGTCAATTCCAGCTTCGGCTATTGTGAGAACCTGGGCACCGGCAAGGCCGAACAGCACCATCACCGGCAAAAGAATCTTTATCATTATTCCTCCCTCTCCCAGCCGCTGCGTTACTGGCGGCCTGTTCTAATTTCAGCATCTGCCAGATCAGCCGCTCTTGAGAGGGCTTCCTCCGGCGTCATTCTACCGTATAGTACAATTTCTATCGATTCGGAGAGAAATGCCCTGCCATCATACCATGCAGTAATTTGCGGCTCGAACACAGCATAATGCAACTGTTCAAGAACAGCCTCAAGACCGGGGTATTCTTCCATTTTTGCTATAACCGCCGGTTCTTCAAGACTCGATACACGAGTAGGAAGATACCCGCTTCCCGCAAACCATCTGGCCTGTATATCTGGTTGAGTAAACCACTTGATGAACTCCCAGCCGGCCTCTACCACACGGGGATCTTCATTGTTGAAAAGGATAACATTGGTTCCAGAGATATACACCGCCTGTTCTCTCCCGGCAGGAAGGGGTGCCGTTCCAATAGTGAAGGTAGAGAGACCGCTGTCGGCTCTTCTTTCCATGTCCCTTATCATGAATGCAAGGCTGGTAACTGATCCCTGCACCTGCCCCACCCGGCCATCGGCAAAACCCTTCTGATGATCGTATCCGGAGGTGAGATATGCTGTGGAATCCACATAGAGCAATGTAGTCATATAGTTAAGAGCTTCAATACCCTCAGAAGAATTAAAAGCAGTTCCGGTTGAATCGGAATTCAAAAGAGATCCGCCGGCCTGAGCAAGAAGACACTCAAAGGTCCACACGGAAGTACCGAATGCTGTACCGTGTCTGTCTTCGGCATCGAACAGATCACCGTCGCTGTTACCGTCATGGGTAAGAACTTCAAGCAGTTTTCTCTGCTCTTCCCATGTGGTGGCGGGGGTGACACCCAGGCTGTCAAAAAGTTCTACATTGTAATAAATCAAAGGTACACTCTTGTTGAATGGAAAAGAGTACACTCTGCCATCAAAGGTATTGTTTGCCTGAAAAACAGGAAAAAAATCGTTCCACACTTCAGCAGTGTACGAAGAATCTGCTTCCATAAGAGAATCAAGAGGAACCAGTGCTCCCCCGCGAATCAACTGTGCAGTCCAGGTCTCGTAAGCCTGGGCCATTCCCGGAGGAGAATCAGCCATTACTCCGGCCATGATTTTCTGGCTGAGAGCACTGTAGTTGCCCATACACACAGGTAGAATTTCTATATCATCATGCAGCGAATTGAACTCAGCGATCAGGGAATCTTCAAGCACATCACCCAGTGGACCGCCCATTGCATGCCAGAAAACAACCTGTACCGGACTGTTATCGGGATCTGTTTCCCTGCCGCATGCCACAGCTGCAGCCAGAAGAAGAGCTACCAGAAGTGCAACTGAATACCTCAGAACAGACCCCCTCTATCGGGTATTGAAGAATGAAACTGAAAAACATTAACACGTAATATACGATTAAGCTGTACCGAGCGAAGAGCAGCAGAAAATCGGGGTTCCCGCAGAATTCCCTGTTTGCATATATTGATGCTGGTGTTAGCAATGAATTTACGATCATTCATGGGGAGGTATTGCCAGTGAAGAAGTTTGCTCTTGCTCTTACAGCAGTATTTGTTCTCGCCACGGCCTGGATTTCATGTAATTTGTTGCTTGTTTCGGGCGCTCTTCGGGGCGCCTTTTTTTACTTTATTGTGAAATACTGATTGTGACGATACCCCGGGAAAACGGGAACATTTGCATCAGAGATGCAAATGGCTATAATCGGACAATGTTTTTGTTACCAGTTAAAGATTGTTCAGGAAGGGTGATGTCTTTCGCCCTGCACTTGGCAATATCAATCAGGAGGAGTTTTCAGATGAAGAAGTTTGCCCTTGCTCTTGTGGCAGTTTTTGTTCTTTCCATAGCCTGTTTCGGCGGAGAAACACCAGACCAGGTTGTAAAGAATCTTTTTGATGGTGTACAGAACGGCGATGGAGATGCAGTTGTCACCTGCCTCTCAACAGAAGTACTTGATGGCCTCAACGAAGGCCTTGAAGAGTTGAAGACTGATCCTGAAGGAACAGCCGCAATGGCCGTTATGATGGGCATTGAAATAACACCTGAAGAGGTCTCGGATCTTACAGCAGGCAAGGCTATTACAATTGTTCTCAGCAGCGAAATGGTTACCGCTGAAATGCCTGACTTCAGCAATGTTGAAATTGGCGCAGCAGTTATCGATGGCGATGTTGCAATGGTTCCTGTTACCATGGACGGCGATACTGAAGAGATCGAACTTGTCCTTGAGAACGGTAACTGGAAAATCGGTGGCGAAGGTATGGACTTCATGTAGTCGGCTACTTTTCAGGGGCGCTCTTCGGAGCGCCCTTTTTTTTACCAGAAAGTCGTGGGCTCTTTAGTCTTTTGCTGCCGGACAGGTAGGGCAGGTGGGACAGGTGGAACACTCTGAGGGTTGTGAAGATTTCTTGTAGTCCGTCTGGTGAAAGCCGCTTCCCTTGAAAATGAGACCGGCTCCGGCACCGATAAGTCTTCTTACCTTGCCATCGCATTCAGAACATTCAGTATCGGGCTCTGCGGACATATTCTGGAATTTCTCGTACCTTACTCCGCACGTGTCGCAGACATAATCGTATGTGGGCATTGTAATCCTCTTTCTATGCTTCAGAATTGCAGGAATTATACTACACAGAGCAACTCTGGAAGTTCCTCATTCTTCATCCAGCTTTATGTTTCCTCTTGTAACCACAAGACCTGCAGCAATAACGGGAATGAACTGTGTGGCGTGGAATACAATAGCCAATGCCTTCGCCTGGGAATCCTGTATTCCGATGATGGCCGGGAAGAGAACACCCAATGCGTAATGAACTGTTCCGGCCCCCCCGGGGGTTGGAATAAGCATCCCGAAACCTGCCAGAACAAGAATAAGAGGCGGGTAGAACCATATCCAAGGCATTTCCAGAGCATAAAATACAGGAATGACAGATATACAGAGAGACAACCATACACCTATTGTAAGTGCTGACACCCTTGCCAGTTCCCCGGGGTTCTTGAGAATATCAAGCCCGGTTGCAAAATCAAGCAGCATTTTTTCTATTCTCGATGCTGCTTTATCGAAATGAAATTTGCGAAAAGGGTACACCAGAACCCCTGCGGTTGTTTCATGCCATTTTCTTAAGGCAATAAGAATAAACAGGATGGCGATATAGCCGAATCCTGCAGCAATGAGCCCTCCCCTTACAGACTTTGACAGAGAATCCCACATTGCAGTCATTACAACCAGGGTCAAACCTGTAAGGGCAAGTCCGTCAAACAGCCTGGCAACAACAACAGTCGCAAATGTGGAAACGAAGGGTATGCCGGTTCTGCGTGAGAGAAGTGCAGATCGGGCAAACTCCCCCAACCGTCCAGGCAAAATACTGTTAAGCATAAACCCGGTTAAGAGAGGAGGTGCAGCAATGGTTTTTCTGACCTCTTTCATCGGAGCGAGAAGTGTAACCCACCTGTAAACTCTGAACACATAGCTGGAAGCAAGAGCTGGAATCACAAGCAGAATGTAGCCCCAACGGGCATTACCGAATGCACTATTCAGTTCCGACCAGTCAGTATTTCTGAAAGTAAGCCAGACGGTCAGCGCTGCAATGATTACTCCCGCGGTCAGCTTGATTGCATTCCTATTCTTCTTTGACAAGAATATCCTCCAGCCCGTAACAGATCGCGTGAAAAGCCACCAGCATTTGTTCCTGGGTGAAACTGGTTACCGCCGTGTTGGATTTCCAGTGAAGGTCAGCCCAGAGGGGGTTCTTACAAAGCTCAGATGTAAATGCTATCACACGAAGTCCGGATTCTCTGGCGGTCTTTGCAGCCTTGAGAACATTCCTGCTTTCTCCACTGGTAGTGATTGCAACAAAAATATCACCCTCTCTGCCAAGTGCTTTCACCTGCCGGGAAAAGATGGTCTCATAACCATAATCATTCGCGACAGCAGTAATTACAGCAGTGTCAGTGGTTAACGCGATTGCTGCCATGGCAGCTCTCTCGCGTCTGAACCTGCCAACCAGCTCTCCGGCAAAGTGAGAAGCATCTGATGCGCTCCCGCCGTTGCCACAAAGAAGAACTTTGCCACCGCTCTTGAAACACCGGTTCAATTCCTCTGTTATCTCTGCAACAGAGTCAGTATTCATCTCTGCCAGCAGAGCCTTTGTTATCTCGATGTATTCTTTTACAGCATTCTTTGCAGACATAATTCTATTACCTCTTCCAAAGGCGGTAACTTGATATCTCTTTCAGTTCCAAGGGCTGACCATACCGGTCTGGGGGCAGGCAGAGCAAGCTGGGCCCATTCCGTGCCCTTCACCGTACCCGTTCCAATCATGTTTCTTACTCGACAGGCAAGTTCATAAGGGGTCACAGCACCTTTGTTCACACAATGAAACAGGCCTGTTCTGTCTCTGTCCGTGGCCATACCTGCCAGAATCTCTGCAAGAGACTCAACAGAGGTAAGGCACGATGTCTGATCGGTAACCGCAGTGACCACACCATCAACAAGAAGCTTTCTGATTATCCACGGCAGTAGCCCGGTCTTTCCAAAAAGCCATGATGTTCTTACAACCGTATTCCCGGGACACTCAAGAGCAGCGACTTCTCCCCGGAGCTTGCTGGCAGCATAAATGTTTGCAGGCTCCGTAGAATCTGATTCGAGAAGATACCGTTTCTCTGCTGCACGGGTAAACACCTGGTCGGTTGACACGGTAATAATTCGTATACCGGTAGCAGTCAAGTTGTTAACACCTGCGTGGTGAACCTTTTCTGCCGCTGCCGGGTTCTTTTCACAGTAATCCACATCGGTAATGCCGGAAGTATTAAGAATCACGTCAGGCTTAGCGGCGTTTACTGCTGCTGCTACGCAATCGAAGTTGGTTATATCAAAATCAGGGAGGTCATAACCAATGCAGGTGCTCCCAAGAAGCTTCATTATCTCCGAACCAAGCATACCTGACGAACCAATCACCATTACTTTCATTGTGATTTCCTTCGCTTCAGAAGTGGAAGTTCAGGCAATTTATTGTCATTCAAAATCATTTCCGGCATCTCACAGGTAAGCAGCTGCCATGGTACTGTGGAAAATTTCTCAAGTTTTCTTTTCAACCTGCCGTCAAGAATCAGATCCCGAGGTGAGTGTGCATCGCTGCACAAGACATGGCTCAGACCATCTCCAAGCAGATTTCTGGCTGTAGCAGCGTACTTCTCGAACCTTAAAGAACGAGCACTGACCATTGAGCCGCAACCCATCCGGGACAACTTTATCAGTCTGTCTCTCTTTCGCCTGCACCATCTGTATCGCTCAGGGTGGGCAAGCAGTGGTGAGTATCCCCGCTTGATGAGTCGGCCAAGTTGAATGAGTGTCTCAATCCAGCTGACACCTGTCTCAAATTCTACCAATACCCATCCGGTTCCCGGGTATCTGGTTCCCTCCATGTACTTGAGAGAGCTCCCGCGAATCATCAGTTCTCCGGCAGTAAGGAAATTCAGCCCTGGAGAATACTCTTCTTCCATGCGGTCCTGAAACTGGTTGGATCTTCTTTGCCTTGCGTCAAACACTCTTCTGTCCATTGAACATGAATAATGAGGAGTAAACACAACAGTGGAATCAGCTCCAAGCTCATCTCTCATTCTGCTGATTATTTCTGTGGCTTCTGAATATGTCCCTGCACCGTCATCAACAGCGGGAACTATATGCGAATGCAGATCTATTACTGACAGATGACCACTTCCTCTCTGCAAGCTATATTGTTGACAGGGGAATATCTCAGGATGGGGGTGGCTGTGTCAAAATCGCTTTCTTTTGTATTGCTATGCACTTTGTCTTCAGCATTCGCATTCGCCAGTGCAGGTGAGGTAAAAGCTCTGGAGCGGCTGGCTATGACAACAGACATGCTTATTTGCATCGGTGAAGAAATGGCTGGCGAACCTCTGAGCGGAATGCTGCTATTGAACGACACTGTTTCCGTTGATTTAACCATAAATGTTGCATACACTTACCAGTTTATAATCTGGACAGACTCCGCATTCAATTATGTGGACTTCTGGCTTACAAACCCTCAGGGGGAAACTTCAGGAGGGGACATCAGCGACCATACCACACTGATCATAATACCGGATTCCGCGGAAACAGGAGTATGGCAACTTGAAATAGAACTGCTTGAAGGTGCGTATTCCGATACAGCTTACTATGCAGCAGCAATCTTCAGAACATCAAGAATGCTGTAACAGTACTGCCTTCACTGCAGCGACCCGCCCCCTTTCGAACCTCTCCATCCGGTGGAATCCAGCCGCGCGTAAACCGCATTCAATCTCTCTGCTTCTGTTCAGTCTGCCGGTGATGATCATGCAACCACCCGGCTTAAGAAGGTGTGCTCCGGCAAAAATGAACCTGTAAAGTAGAAGTGGGCCTCCTGCCCTGGCTTCATGCCGCAACGGATCAGGAGAATTCCTGCAATTATCTGCAATGTTGTAGGGTGGATTTGCCAGGACAAGGTCGGCACAACCTTTTCGGAAAATTGAGGAAACCATGCCGACGGAACAAAGAAACGGTTGCCCGACTGCTCTGTTAAACATCCTGAGAGCATCAATAGAGATATCAATTCCGACCGTGAAAGCATCACCAAGGTTTGCATTATTAAGAACCTCACCGGTTCCCGTACCAAGATCGAAGCAGATACCACACGAAACAGTTCCGGCTAACTCTGCAAGAAGCAGAGTATCAGTTGTAATCTCCCTGCCGGGAATCATGTTCAGCGGTAATACGCCTTTGCCACTGCCCAGGTTACCCAGGAGGCCTCTTCATGCCGCACATCATACCACTCTCGAATGGCCCATAAACCGTCACTGTCCTCAACCATGTGAAGCTCTGCTATTCCAACTGCCGGGGTTCCTGTTCCCGAGTGGTAAGACTGCGGAACTGTGATGGTATACCCCCTGTAGATTGTTGCACTGTCTGTAGGTGCCGCAGGATCCGGATTACTCATGTCAATCAAGAATTGAGCCGTAATTGTGCTGTCCGCAGGTGCCACGGCAAACAAAGCAGTTACCGTGTTACTTTCTTCTATCTTAGTCCAGGCGCTGAAATTGTATGTTGGGTAATCATTGATATCGTTTGTGTCAGCGTAAAAAACAAAGAACTCTGTGAAGCACTCCATGTAAAGAGCTGATTTGCCATTCAGTGCAGACTGCATATTTACAACTACAATATCCGGACTTGTCGGAACCACCCAGACAACCCCGGCATTGGTTGGTCTTTCCGGTATCCGCGGCTCAAACAGATTGCAGGAAGAAAAAGCAAGTGCAATCAACACCACAACTGAAATAAGTTTACTCATGATCCCCTCACATTCTCACATTAAATCCCACAGAGGCTTTCCAGTAACTGACTCTGCCGGAACTGCTGTAGAATGTTCTGGTAATATTCGTGTTCAGAGTTCCTCCCATGACTGCGATAACGCTTCGTATGCCCACATGGTGGATATGATCCGTCTTAATAGATAGCCCCATCCTGTTTCTCAATGCATACTCATATGCATAACTGGGAGTTAACCCTACTTTAGAAGAGATATGGAAACCGGCATCCACTGTGATCCTGTTATTGATTGATTCTTCGGTTCGCAAAAAGAGGTTGTTATTAAATGTTCCCTGATCGTTGAATGTAAATCTGTGGGAAATACCCAGTGTTGTACTGTCGGGGGAAATCCTGCTGAGGGAAAAGGATTCTTCAATTCTGCGGAAAAGCCGATCATCTGAACTGGCCTCTTCAAACATGTATGTAGTGTAGTTTGCAGTGATTTTCATGTACTGACTGATTTTCCAGTTGTTACCCATATCGTATCTGTAACCCGGGTGAAAAGAGTAGGTGGATGCAGTTTTTGAGTTGGCACTCTGGGAAGCCATTAGATAATAACTGCTTCTCTGCTGACCGGTCATGGCGCAGGTAATTGTGAACCTGGAGGACAGAGGAATACTGCCCGATATCCCCAGAAGATCTCTGTACTCATCTCTGTCGTAGTCGTGAGTATAGACACTTGTTGTGTCACCATCATCAATCGCAGTGTCGTAGGAGAAGAGCTCTACAAGCCTCTGGAATACAACTCTGGCCCTGCCGGGGGTATATGAAAGTGTTATGTTGAGAAGTTTGTCATCTGTAGACTCGTCCAGTTTGTAAGAATCACCCGAGCCATAGATCTCAACGATGTCTTCCCTGTCTGTGGTAGATCTTGAAAAAGAGAAGTCAAGCTCTATGTCATCAGCCATCTCCCACATGAGATTTGAACGGAGTACTCTTCCTGTTCTATCGTCATTTCTTGGATCAACCTGTGTAGAATCTGGTTGAGTGCTTTCCCAGTACTTGCGCTCACCGGACCAGCTTGTACTGATATCGATAAACACTCCCGGGATAAGCTCCGGAAGCTCAAGGCTCTCGGAATGCGACCAGGAATCACCAATATGGCTTTCCAGCGAATCAAGGTAGTTTACAGAATTTCTATCTCCTGAAACCTCTGCGCTGATGCTTCCTCCTCTGTATTCCCCGGGGAAGTAGTAGCTCATTCTGGCGGAAATACCGTCTGAAAAGTTGTTAGTTTCGCTTCCATAAGAACGATTTTCTTTGAAATTGACGGATGTGTTTAACTCATTAAACACGGTTTTACTTACAGATGCACTAACCCGGTAGAAATTACCATCGTTGCTTCCCGTTCCTGATGTACTGATGTAGTCTCTCCGCTGAATACCGACAGCAGTATTTGTAGTCAGCCAGCTGCCCCTGGAATAGCGGATGGCTCCTGTTGCGGATTCCGTTCTGTCATCTCTGACCCTGGAACCGTATCTGTCTTCCAGAGAAATACTCTTGGCGAAAGTGGATGACATTTCAACGCCATTAACCGGTTTCCAGCTGATCCAACCGCTTCCAGTTCTGAAATCAGTAAATTGATCCAGACCATCTACCCTGTTTGCAGAGAACGAACCGCTCCCGTTCAAACTCACTGTGCGCGAGATGGCATCAGAAACCGAAAAACTGTTGGTTAAGGAGGTGGTTTCCTTGATCTGCTCCATATTAAGATTGTAGGTAAAATCCCAGGCAGTAGCAGTAAAAGCAAGCAGAAGCACAGAAACAAAATGGATAAATCTCAAATTTTTGCCTTTCCTGCAAGCTCAGCGAACTTCTCCGGCTCAATTCTCTCAGCTCTGAGATTGGGGTCAATATTCGCAGCTTCTAACATAGCCATTGACTCAGTTTTTCCGAATACTCTGGTGAGACAGTTAATCACTTTCTTCCGTCTTCCTGAAAAAGCAGCCCTGACAATCTTAGCGAAAATGGCATATTCATCCCTGCTGAAGGGCATATTCTTTCTTCTTCTGAGGATGACAACACTGGAATCCACATTAGGTCTGGGCAGAAAATCACCCGGATCAAGGTCAAACAGCTTCTCAACGGTGAACCAGGGCCATACCAGAAGAGATAATCTACCGTAATTCCTTCCACCATCCAAACATGCAAGCCTTGTTGCCATCTCTTTCTGAAACATAAGAACAGCTTTTTCAACCCCGTCAAACTGTGGTTCGCAAAGATTAAACACCGTCTGAGAAGAGATGTTGTAAGGCAGATTTGATGCTACTGCAGTGAAGGGATAGCCTGGAATACTCCCGGGATCCACCGAAAGAAAGTCACCCGTGACCACCTTCACTCCGGGATATTCCCTTGTCAGCCATCGTGACATAGTCTCACTCAGTTCTATGGCAGTCAGATCATGCCCTGCCCGAACCAGCCCATTGGTGAGGGCTCCAAGACCTGGGCCAATCTCCAGAACAGTGCCGGAGACCTCTCCAAGAGCATTTACAATACGGCGAACAGCCATCGGGTTGACAAGAAAATTCTGCCCCATGGACTTATCCGGTCTCATTTCCAGTTCATTCAGAACTTGTCTTGTTTGACTGATATTCATGGTATCAGCGGATTCTTAAGAACATCTGAAGCCTTTCTGCAAGGGCCTTCACTCTTTGGAGGTCAACTCCTGAATTTTTCACAACAGAAAGCTGTGTATCTATTCCCGTATTCTTTGCCAGCCTGATAAACTTCATCAGATGCTCCCAGGAATCTTCCACAGAGGACAGGCATATCCTGTTGTACTCTCTGGTTCCGGAGGCATTCAAACTTATACTCACTGAATCAAAACAATGCAGAAGCCTCATCACCTGATGATCGCTCAGAAAGGAAGTACAGAGACCGTTTGTATTCAATCTGGTTTTCACCCCGCGGGCACCGGCAGCCCTGGCACTCTTCATAAGAAGGTCGCTTCTGAGTGTGGGTTCCCCAAAGCCGCAGAACACAAGCTCTGTGAAATCCTCAATGGGAAAAGCTTCAATAGTGGAGAGAACAAGGCTTTCGGCAGGGTCTTCTTTGTGTTTAAGGTAGTAACTTGAAATACCGTCAGCCGATCTCCTGATGCAGAAGCTGCAGTTGTTCTGACATCTTGAGGTAAGATTGACGTAAAGAGAATCTCCATATCGGTATACAATATCTGCCCTTCGGTTTTCAGGGTGCAACCTGTAAGCCCTCATGGCATTCTCCCAGAGAATGTACGAGGTGTTCTCTATAGACATGCTACCGTCCCAAAGTTCCCTGATCCCCATGGTGATGAATCGGGTATAAGCAGGCTCATTCCTTCTGCCTCTGAAAGGCTCAGGAGGTAAAAAAGGTGAATCGGTCTCCACAAGAAGTCTGTCTCCTGGAATCCTGGGAATAAGTCGACGAAGCTTGTTGTTTTTCCTGTAGGTCAAAGGACCATCCACTCCGATGTAGAAGTCTCTGGAAACGGCAATATCGGTGAGCGATTCGTCTCCACCCCAGCAGTGCAGAATTACAGGCACAGATAATGATGTTGGCAACTCTTTGAGAACCGCTGACTCTGCACCTCTGGAATGCACGACAAGAGGATACCCCAAAGCCTCTGCCAGCTCTGTATGCCTGCGGAACCATCGCCTCTGCTTATCGGGTTTGAAAGTACAGTGATGATAATCAAGCCCTGTTTCACCCACTGCAACAGTATTGGGACGAAGCAATACACGCTTAAGAGCAAGCCATTCAACCTCCTCTGCACTCTCCTCCGGCAGATGCTCCGGGTGAAACGCCGCAGCAGAATAGAGATTGTATTTCTCTGCAATATCAGCAGATATCTCTGCCGTCTCAATATCAATGGATGGAATCAGGATGTGGCTGATGCCGGCTTTCCTTGAATTCTCAACCACTGCATCCAGGTCTTCGTCAAAGTGATTGAAGTGCAGGTGACAGTGGCTGTCAAATCCCAGCATAAAACTCAACGCCAGATAACATCATCACGGCCGGGGCCAGTGGAGACAGATGTTACCGGAACACCCACCATTTTTTCAACAGCAAGTACATACTCTCTTGCTGCCTCTGGAAGGTTCTCCCATTCTGTCTCACCGCGAATATCCTCGGTCCATCCGGAAAGAGTTTCGTAAACAGGAACCAGTTCGTCCATTGAACGTCCGGTGGTGAATTTGCCCCCCTGATATCCGGTACAGATTTTAAGTTCATCAAAACCGCTGAGAACATCAAGAAGAGTCAGTGTGACAGAAGAACATCCGTTGATTCTGGCGGTGTATCCCGCAAGTACTCCATCAAACCAGCCGCATCTTCTGGGTCTTCCTGTGGTTGTTCCAAACTCGTGCCCGGCCTGGCGGATCTTTTCGCCGATCTCATTATCAAGTTCTGTGGGAAATGGACCTGCTCCAACCCGGGTTGTGTATGCCTTGAGAATACCGATGACATCGGTGACCGATGCCGGACCGAATCCAAGACTTGTGCAGGCGGCTCCGGAAATACATTGTCCGCACGTTACATACGGGTATGAGCCATGATCGGGATCCAGAAGAGAGCCCTGGGCACCCTCTGCAATTACCAGCCCATCCTCAGCAAGAAACCTGGCGATGGAAAGGGAGACATCATCAGAATAATGAGCAACTTCCCTGGTGGCCTCTATGAATTTTTCAACATCGGAATGAAGCATTTCCACTTCTGCTGAATCCAGGTTCAATGAATTAACAGCCTCATCAGTGTGAAAATCAACCAGTGTTTTGAAAGTATCCATGTTGAATACATCTTCAAGGCGAATGGCATTACGCCTGAACTTTCTCTCGTAAGTCGGTCCGATGCCCCGTCCGGTAGTTCCAATCTTTCCGTTTGCGAGATCTGCTTCGCTCTGCTTCTCAATCCATCTGTATCCAGGATGTGTAAGATTTATCTTGCTGGATATTTTCAATCTGCCTTCAACGGAAATGCCATTCCTTTCAAGTGATTTGATTTCTTCCAGAATGGTCACAGGATCCATAACGCAGGCAGAACCTATCATTCCGATAACATCCCTGCGAACAAGACCGCAAGGAAGAAGATGAAGGGCAAATCTTTTACCCTCTGCTTCCACGCTGTGCCCGGCATTGGCACCTCCGCTGAATCTGGCCACCGCAACAGCCTTTGCAGCCAGGTGATCCACCATTTTCCCCTTACCCTCGTCTCCCCATTGAAGACCAACAACAATACTTACTGGCATTATCAGCTCCCCGCCGAATGGGTGGCGGTGGCTGTAGCCAGCCACCTGCAAAGTTCATTGATACCACTGCCGTCAACTGAGGAAACGGGAATAACCGGTCCCATTTCTCCAGCGATCCGTACAGATTGCGCCAGTTTACCTCTCTTCAATTTGTCACTTTTTGTAAGAGCAATAATGTAGGGTTTACCACCCTCCATTAGAAATCTGGCCATTGAAAGATCGTTCTCCAGGTTCGGATGCCTGCAATCAACAAGAAGCACTGTGCCTCTGAGAGGTTGCCTTTCCCGCAGGTACCCGCCTATCCAGCCGATCCATTGTTTGCGCAGTCTTTCCGGGGCTTTGGCAAAACCATACCCCGGAAGATCAGCGATATAAAAATTCTTGTTCGTAGTATAAATATTGATGTACTGAGTACAGCCGGGTCTGGAACTGGTTCTGGCAACTTTTTTTCCACTGCTCAGCTTGTTGATAAGAGACGACTTCCCAACATTGGATCTTCCTATAAAGGCCATCTCCGGCAGACTATCAGTGGGCAGACCTGTTTTACCCGGGCAACTTTTCAGAAACTGAATATGCAGCTTTGCCAAATCAGACAGCTTCCAGATCGTTCTGCTTCACTAATACTTCCGGTTCTTCTCCGTGAGAAACACACTTCTCGTTAATGATCAGTTTATCCGGGGTGTTTTTCTCGGAAGGTATCCTGTACATGGGATCAAGAAGTATCCGCTCTACAATTGAACGCAGCCCCCTTGCGCCACTTTGGCTTTTCTTTGCTTCCCGGGCAATTGCCAGAAGAGCATCATCGGTAATCTGCAGGTCAACACCTTCGAGATTGAACATGTACCTGTACTGCTTCACAAGGGCATTCTTCGGTTCTGTGAGAACATGAACCAGATCCTCTTCAGAAAGATCGTCCAGAGTGACCATTATTGGAAGACGCCCAACCAGTTCAGGAATTATCCCGTAATGCACCAAGTCGTGTGATTCAATCTTCTTGAGGATATTTGATCCTTCAAACTCTTCTTCATTGCCCAGGTCGGCATTGAATCCCAGAGAGGATCTTCGAACTCTCTTTGAAACGATCTTCTCGATACCGTGAAATGCTCCACCGCAGATAAACAGAATATTCGTTGTATCAATCTGGATGTGATCCTGGTAGGGATGCTTACGACCGCCACCCGGTGGAACTCCGGCAATTGTACCCTCGATCATCTTCAGCAGCGCCTGCTGAACACCCTCACCGGAAACATCTCTGGTGATTGAAGCATTCTCTGACTTTCTGGCAATTTTATCGATCTCATCAATGTAGATGATCCCGTGCTGGGCAAGCTCAACATCCATATCGGTTACCTGAAGCAGTCTGAGAAGAATGTTTTCCACATCTTCTCCTACATATCCGGCTTCAGTAAGTGTTGTTGCATCAGCAATGGCAAATGGAACATCAAGAATCTTGGCAAGAGTCTTAGCCAGCAATGTTTTACCAACTCCTGTAGGTCCCAGGAGAATGATGTTGCTCTTTTCCAGTTCAACAGATACTGTGCTGTCATGCTTCGTCTGGAGTCTTCTGTAGTGGCTGTAAACAGCGACTGAAAGAACCTTCTTGGCTTCCTCCTGCCCCACTACATACTGGTCAAGTTTTTCCTTGATATCTATTGGAGTGGGAATATCTCTGTTCAGAAAAGAAGGTCTGTCAAAACCCTTCTTCTCGCTGGTTTCATCCACGATTTCATGACAATAACGCACACAGTCATCGCAGATGAAAACACCAGGCCCCTGAATGAGTTGATTCACCTCTGCCGCGGGTCTGTTACAGAATGAACATCGGTTCTCTTTGGGCATTTTCAGTCTCGATTCGTCAAAATATTGTCAACAATTCCGTAATCCAACGCTTCCTGTGCATCCATCCAGAAATTACGATCACTGTCAACGTTAATCTTCTCAACATCCTGACCGGTATGATAAGCCAGAATCTTGTCCATCTGCTCTCGAATTTTAAGAATCTCTCTTGCTTCAATCTGGATGTCAGCAGACTGTCCACGGGCACCGCCGCTTGGCTGGTGAATCATGACTCTGGCATGGGGCAGAATACTTCTCTTACCCTTTGCGCCTGCTGCAAGAAGCACAGAGGCCATTGAAGCGGCACTCCCCATACAGAAGGTGGAAATATCAGGTTTGATAAACTCCATGGTATCGTATATGGCCAGACCGGCAGACACGGAGCCTCCCGGGCTGTGAATGTACATGTTGATATCGCGCTTTGTGTCCTGCCCTTCAAGGAAAAGAAGCTGTGCAACAACAACACTTGCAGTCTGAGCGGTAATGGTGTCTGCTATAAAGATGATACGATCTTTCAGGAGCCTTGAGTAGATATCATATGATCTCTCCGAATTGCCTTCTCTCTCTACTACAAAGGGAATTACAGGCATTATTCCTCTCCTTCGTCACTTGCTTCAGAAGGATCAACAGACACCCATTTCCACGAAACAGTGTCGGGCTTCTGTGAATCTTCTTCCTGAACCTTCTCTTCAATCAGTGCTGAGTTTAAAACAAATTCCAATGCCTTTTCGTTCCTGTTCCTGTCCAGAGATGAGGACCTGCTGTCACCGGTGGCAAGAGCCTGGTCAATCTCCTCCTCGGATACCTCAAGGCTTTCACGGATAGCTATCTCTCGAAGGATAAGGAATTCTCTAACTTTTCTTTCAGCCATCTCACCTGCAGCTTTTTTTGTTTCTTCAGTGGAATCTTCATCTTCAAGACGGCTTACATAATCCTGGGTGAGATTTTCCACCATAAACCTGGGGACATCAAACACATTGCTGTCAAGTATGTTATCAATGGCCTGTCTTTCGGTGAAGCTTTTCATTTCCGAATCAAACCGGGCAGTTACATCATCGCGTACCTTCTGACGGAATTCTTCCATTGTTTCGAAGCCACCTGCCTTTGTGGCAAACTCGTCATTCAGATCAGGAAGGGAATGCACCCTGACTTCCTTAACGGTAAATGTATGTACGGGATCCTTAAGACCGGGATCATCTCCCTTTTCAACCTTCATCTGCATTGTGAAGACATCGCCTGCTTTCACACCGGTGATAATCTCATCGAAGCCGGGACCCATGGCATTCTGACCTATAACAGCAGTCAGCTCTTTGGGTTCGGAATCTTCCTTCCCATCAGGATAAGGATAAGTAAGAAAAACAAAATCACCTTCTGCGGAAAGCTGATCGGTCTCGTCAAAACTCACAAACTGCTTGCGGATATGATCGATTGTTTCCTCAACAGCCTTTTCATGGTCGTAGGTGGGAACTGAAAGCTTGATCTCTTTGTAGTTCACCGGTTCAGGTGTCTGGAAAATATGGTAAGTCACAGAATAGGTATAGTCTTCGCCCTCTACAGGAAGTACATTCTCAAATTCAGGATCATTGTCGGAAAGAACCCAGTCGAACTTGTCAAAAAGACCTTCAGTAAGCTGCTTGTGGGCATTCTCTGCAACTTCTGAGAGTATGATGTTACCAAATTTCTTTTCAATAATGCTATCAGGAACATGACCTGGACGGAAGCCCTTGATGCTGACCTCTTTGGAAATATCTCTTTTTACTTTCCTGAATACTTTTTTAAGGTCGGAAGCATCCATGGTGAACTGGACAACTCTTTTGTTTCCATCTTCTTTTATCAGTTCGTAGGCCATTCTCTCCTCTTTTTCTGTACAGTTACGAAAACGCAACACGGCCGCTACTGACTGTAAAATATGCAACCAGCTGTGCGACTGACAATTACAAGAACCCCCAATGGGGAATCAAATATCAACTTCAGCCCGGTATTATGCTTGAATTCTCTTCCGAATGCCAAGTAAGCTGATTCCAGAACTTACTGCACACCCCTTCTACCGGCGATGAGGCGAGCTTCCTCGCTGTTGGGATAGCTTTCCAGAATAACAGTCTCCAGTCTGTGCATCTCTGCTACGGCCGAATTGGCACTGTAAATTGCCGCAGCCCTGGCTAGAGCAGGGGCTGCCTTCTCCGACATTGGATACTTGTAGTAAACAGCAGCCAGCTCTTCGATAGCTCTGTGGGTCTCTCCAAGACTCTGGTGGCAGAGAGCCAGATAGTAAAGTGCATCATCGGCTACATCGGCATCAGGATTTCCCAGGGCAACTTCATAAAAACCATCGGCAGCTACAGAATAACCTCCCTGCTGATACTGACTGAAAGCCTCATCATAGGCAATCTGCACACCAGCCGGTGTTTCAGTTGACCGGGAAGAACCTGTTAAGTTAAGCATCCTCTCAAGCTGGTCAGTCAGCTCCAGAAGATTCTGTGCCTGATCTCCGCCTCTCATACCGGCCTGAGCCTGTATCGCTCTGAGCAGAATCTCATTCTGTTCTGAAACATCCCGGAGGGAATCAAGCATACGGGTAATCTCCACGGTTCTTTCATCAATATCTTCAACTCGCCCAGGGGAGTGAACCCACTGCCCCCCCCAGCATGCAGTGAGCAGAAGTACCGCTGTTACCGGCAGCATAAGCAATTTCATGGCTTACTCCGGCAGAACGCGCAGATGAACGCGTCTGTTCTGGGAAAGTGCCCAGTCATCATCACCTGAGACAAAAGGCCGTTCCTTGCCGTAACTTACGGTTTCAATTCTTGATACAGGTATACCGTAGTTTGACAGATAATCGTACACAGACTGAGCTCTTCTCTCGCCCAGGGCGAGGTTGTAATCAATGGTTCCCCTTGCATCACAATGCCCTTCGATCAACAGTCGGAAACCCTGATTATTCATGACATAGTCTGCATCAGACATGAGAATCTGGAGCATTTCAGGAGAAAGATTCTCAGAGTTGTAATCAAAAAAAACATCGTTCAGAATCAACTGATGCTCTGCAAGCCGGTCGGCATATGTAACCACTGTATCATCCACCCAGACACCTGTATCCAAAGTGTCGTCCTCAATAAATGCAAGAGAATCCGGATCAGTATCGGAATCACCATTTGTGTCATCGGGCCTGCAGCCGGAAACGAGACCGGCGATCAGGCAGCACATGAAAACCAGTGCTGTTTTTTTCACTGAATTCCTCCCTGAATGGTAACAGGTGACCATGTTGCGCAGTAGCTCTCGCTGCTGCTGGACAGCCTGTACACAGTTAGTTTGTTCAATTCAAGCAGATAGATTGATCTTACTCCATTCCTGTCACTTGAGAAAGCCAGATGGCCACCGGTTGGAGACCATACCGGATCCTCATTCAGGGTACCCTCTGTAGTGACCTGTCTGATGTCCGTTCCGTCTGTATTCATTACAAAGATATGAAAATTACCATTGGATCTGGCACAGTAAGCAATTCTGTTCCCGGATGGCGACCATGAAGGGCCGTCGCAGTAACCGTGGGCAAATCCGGCTCTTTCCGCAGTACCTCCTGCCGAATCCATTATGTAAAGCTGAGGGTAGCCAACTCTGTCGCTGGTAAGAATCATCTGCTGCCCTGTTGGTGAAAATGATGCAGATGTTTCAATTGATCCCCTCGCAGTAAGCCTCTGAACATCTCCCGATGCTCTATCGAATCTGTAGATATCCGAATTACCGCCGATGCTTCTGGTGAATGCAATGTATCTGAAATCAGGAGTCCATGCCGGGGAGGTGTTCAATCCCCCGGTAATAATTCTGCGTGCCGAGGAATTCTCAAACGAATAAAGATAGATATCTCCAAGGCCATTTCTGTACGAAGTGAACGCAATATCCCCGCCATCGGGGCTCCATGCGGGAGTAGTAATAACTTCGTCATCGGTGATAACCACCTGGGGTGCCCGGGAGTCGAGCGATTGAGCCTTGAGAGAATACACTCCGTTGTTTCTGGAAATGAAAGCTACCTGTGTAGATGCTATTCCCTGTTCTCCGGAAAGCAGATAGACAAACTCGTCTGCAAACCTGTGGATGAGCGATTCCCAGGATGCACCGGAATACTCCCTCTTCAGCAGCATCTCTTCTTCGGCTCCTTCAACATTCACAGAAAGTGTGTAGTTGCCGATTCTTCCGGAGAGTACACATCGTGCATGGGCGTAGCCATCTTCCTGATCTGCTGTCTCGAGTATCCCCGAAAAATCAATGTCAAACTCCAGCTGATCCAACGCATCTGATGCTTCAAGGCAACCGGTAAGGGCTACACTGACTGGAATACACTCATCTCCCACAGGGGTCATCTGCATAAACTCGGATGAAAAACCGCTGAATGCGAGAATCAATCCCGCCATCAGATACTTCATTGAACACCACACTTTCGCTTTCCTGATAAGACTACCTGTATGGCTACTATACTATTCCGAAGCACAAAATTGTTCCATGATGACCCCGACAAATACGAACATACTCACAAAATAGCAGGAATCGCAGTATCGTGAAACTTTTCCGGTCCGGATTGTATTCCCAACTATTTATACTTATCTTATCGGATATCTGTATGCTTTTCTGTCGCCGTATACCTCCGGCATATCACACAACAGCAATGCAGAGAATAATCTCGCCGTCCACATTCTCACAAATCCTGCTTCTTCCAGCATCTGTATCAACATAATTTCCAGCCATTCAGGAGTGCTCAATATATTTCCGTACTCACTTGACGGAAGGCTTACACAAAACCTGGGCACGAATGAGTTGCAGTATGGTGAAAACACTCTTCAATTCACAATTGATCCGCTTCCTCATGGAATTTACCTTCTCAGGGCTTCCAGCGACGATCCGGTTGCCGGCAAGCTTCTTACCATCATCGGAGGGGCTCAGTAACATGAAATTGTCAGTAATTTTACTTCTTGCATACTTCGTATCCGCACTGCTTGCAGATTCCGCAGATCAAACAGACTGGTCCGGAGGAGCCGGAGAAACCGGTCCCGTCTCTTCATGGACAGACTCGTTCATGAGCTCCAGTGCAATGGAATTTGCCGAAGCTCCCGGTATCATTTCGGCAGCAGACCTGACAGGTGATGGGAAGGTTGAGCTGTTTGCCGGTTCTCTTTACAGCTTCAACATAACCTGGTGGAAAACCTTCGGCTATCAACCGGAGGGATCACTTGTTTCCAGCATACTCGATACAGGAGAAGATTCCGAATGGATTAATCTGGAGTGGACAGCTGATCTTACCGTTTATGACCTGTCCGGACGATCCGTATTCAGTACCGGCGAAACAATGATGAACAGAGGTATGAATGAATTCAGTCCGGCAGACCTTTCAGATGGTATCTACTTAATCAGATTGAACCTGAAAGACAGAAGTTTAAACGTACGAATCACTGTTCTTCTTTAAGCAAGTGGAATCCGGCGGGAGCAATCAGCTCCCACCATTTGATCAACTGAGCATCTTCTTAATTTCATCGGATGACGGTACTTTACCGGTGACTTTCACAACCCCGTCAACAGCCAGAGCCGGTGTCATCATTACACCGAAGCTCATGATCTGATTCAGGTCTGTTACCTTCTCAAGTTCGTATTCGATATTCAGTTCAAGAGCAGCGTCTTCCGCCACTTCGGCCATCTTCCGGCATTTCGGACATCCTGTACCCAGTACCTGTATCTTCATCATATTTTTTCTCCTTCTAAATCAAACCGAAAAGCAGACCACTCGCCGTGGCCATAACAACAACCAGAGCAACGAAAGCAACGGTTTTCTTTGTTCCCATAACACTTCTGATAACAAGCATGTTCGGCAGACTCAGTGCCGGTCCTGCCAGCAGCAGTGCAAGCGCTGGCCCCTTGCCCATTCCGCTGCCGATAAGCCCCTGAAGTATTGGTATTTCAGTAAGCGTTGCAAAGTACATGAATGCTCCGGCGAATGAAGCAAAGAGATTTGCCCTCAGGGAGTTTCCGCCAACTGCAGCCTCGATCCATGACGAGGGAATAAGACCTTCATAACCCACACGGCCCAGAAGCAGGCCGGCAATAAATACACCTGCGAGCAGCAACGGAAGAATCTGTCTC
Organism: Candidatus Sabulitectum sp.; assembly: GCA_023139045.1. GTDB lineage: Bacteria > Fermentibacterota > Fermentibacteria > Fermentibacterales > JCC-6 > Sabulitectum. Next base: position 1,943 of record JAGLOJ010000003.1, on the reverse strand, counting down.
GCGAAACCGAAGGTGGCCTCAAACCAATCTGCCCCTTCTCCGCCACCGCTTGCAAGAATCACAGAAAGACCCAGCATTCCAACAACGAATGGAATGGTAATCCCTCCGGGTATCAGGAGTGAAGTCAGTACAACGGGTACGGCAAGAGCAATAATTTTCCATACCCTCACCCTCATCCACAGCACCAGAACAACTCCCAGGGCAACAGAAAGAACAGACAGAATTGGTTCCTTCATACCATAAACAGTATTCTGGAAACTGTCTGAACAATTACACCCGCCCCAGGTTGCAGTAACCATGATGGCGACAAGAATGAAGAAGAAAAGTGCATTCTTCCACAGGGGCCTTCCCCCGTCTTCAGTGGATACCAGTGGAACAACAATCTTTCTTTTCGCTTCATCTTTTCGGAAGATCAGATGCATCAACAGCCCTATTACAATACTGAAAATCACCGCTCCAACAGCTCTGGCAACCCCAAGCTCCACTCCCAGAATACGCGCAGTCAGAATTATTGCCAGCACATTGATGGCAGGTCCGGCGTACAGGAAGGCAGTAGCCGGTCCCAGCCCTGCACCCATCCTGTATATGCCTGCAAACAACGGAAGAACTGTACACGAGCACACCGCCAGAATCGAACCGGATACTGAAGCAACGGTGTATGCTACTGTCTTCCTGGCACCGGCTCCGAGATACTTCATAACCGAACCCTGGCTTACAAATACTCCGATTGCCCCGGCAATGAAAAAGGCGGGCATCAGACACAGCAGCACATGCTCCCGGGCGTACCACTTGGCCAGTTCAAGGGCTTCCAGTACTGAGTAATCGAACCTGTCCTTCCCTACAGGCAGGAAGTAAATGCCCAGAAATATTCCAACTATCCAGGCCAGGACTTTCCATTCCTTTTTCCAGTTCATTCTACCCTTTCCCGACTGATCAGATATTCAGTTTCCTGTTTGATATTCATTTTTATTACCTCGTCAAAGCAACTGAGGAATCCGAGAATGCAGGGAGTTCGCATACTGTAGTAAACTTGTTTTCCGCTTTTTCTGTACTCAACAATTCCGGCCTTCCGAAGAACGGACAGATGCCGTGATATAGTGGAGTAATCAAGATCGAGAGCCTTGTTGAATTCACACACACACAGCTCACCTTCAGCAAGTTTCTCCACCATCCACATTCTGTACGGGTTGGCAAGAGCCTTCAGCGTCTCCGCTCGTTTCATGTAAAACTGCATTTCATCGTGTTTCATAATCATCCTTCCGCATGTTTGTAAATATATGCAAATATGCATAAACAAAACAAGCACCACTTGCACACACAATGGGAATCCGGCAGAATATCCTGTATCGCTGTATCAATGAACGGAGGCAGAATGAGCAATCAGATTCTCAACGATCACAGAGACAACAGGGGTTTTGTTGTAAACCCCTTTGAACACTTAGTAAGCACGGGAGACATAACCAACTGCCACGCCTTTTCGATAGAACCAGGATGCACCAGGGGCAACCACACCCATCCCGCCCGCAACGAGCAGATACTGGTGCTTTCAGGAACCGTCACCGTAAAACAGAAGGATGGAAGCGCAACTCTCTCTGCAGCCATGCCGTCAATTCTCACCATTCCCGAAGGAATCAGGCACACCTTCGAGAACAACACAACAGAAACCGCAGTGGTGATCTGCTGGAGCAGTGAAAGAAAAGATGGTTATACCGGAGACGATACTGTCTGGTAAATTAGAGAAACCCGTGAACCAGCGAAAGACCGGTAATTGCAATAACAGCACAGATCAAATCCTGCTCATCTCTCAATACTCACAGCATTGGTTCCTGTTGAAAAAGTTTGCTATAGTCTGGCGAAGTAGAAGAATAGCGAATTGCAGAAGGGGGTGTTTCAATGAATCAAAAAGAGATTGTTGATTATTGACGCCTCCGACAAAAGTAGCA
>JAGLOJ010000029.1 GCA_023139045.1 Candidatus Sabulitectum sp. | reverse complement strand
GAGAGGGGCAAGTCTCGTTGTAGGGTTAGGGTTACTTGGATTGTTTGTGTTCTGGAAAAAATACGTGCTGTATTTCCTGCCATTCATAACTTATGGTTCACTATTTTGGTTGTTAGGATCGGAGTATCGGAGAATGATAATAATGCAACCATACTATGTTTTTTCGGCATATTATTCTGCCAATATGCATATGAGAAAATAAGGAATAGCGTCCAAGGCCGCTCCGCAGCCCCACATCTAAAAGTAAGTTACTTGGAAGAATTAGCCGTGCAAATAATAAAAGCAGACATCAATAGTTAAGGTACTTTCTTGAAAGCAAAATTGCTTGATTGTATGCTTCAATGTATTGTTCCGTAATCTTTTCCCAGTTGTGGTGTTGAACTATTCTATTTCTTGCTGTAGAATCATTTGGGCAATCGCCATTTAATGCATGCATTAGTGCTTGATGCAAAGAGTCTGGATTTGCTGACTTGAAAGGTAGGCCAATACTCCCGGTAATTGCCTGGTTTTCAGGTAGATCGCTGTAAACAATGTTCACTCCTAGAGCAAGAAACTCAAGCAGAGTCATGCTCTGAGCTTCATACAAAGATGGAAACACAGCAATTTTTGCATGCTTATAGACTCCATAGAGTTCGTTATCTCTTAGAAAACCAAGCCACTTGCATCTGTTTGGAAAAGTGTTCTTTACCTGCTTGTAATAGTCTTCATCAAAGCCTTTTCCGCCTACTATGGCCAAAGGCAAGTCCGTTTCTGTTTTTGCCATTGCTTCCTGCAAGACATGCAAACCCTTTGAAGGAATGATTCTGCCTGCGGAGAAGAGAATGTACTTGCCAGATGTTAGCCCCAGGGATTCCGGTAACGGAATGTCCATTGGAATTGAAGGAAGGCCATTGGGTATGTACTTCACCCTGCCAGCTGAGGCAATACCGAGTGAATTGTAGTAGTCAACATCAACAGGAGAGACGCCTGTGGAGGCATGACCGGCTTTGAGAAATGCTTTCTCTGCAGTCTTTGACAGGAGTTTTCTGATTGGATCAACTTCGTTTCTCAGGTAGGCTCTACCATGTGAAGTCGCTACTACTGGGACTTTCTTTTTTACCGCTTTTAAGAAAAGGCATGGGTCAGTACTGTGTATGTGTACTACATCAAATTTATCCTGGTATTCTGAAAGAATCACCTTTCGAGTTTTGATGGCATGAGTAGGCATTTCAAGGAACTTATTCGAATTCCCTTCAATTGGAACAAGTTTGCATCCCTTGTATTCTTGCATTTTACCAAAATAAGTAGAGTAGCCGAATATGCTAACATCATGTCCCTGGGTGACCAATCTTGATGCGATATTATCAACAACGACTTCAACCCCGTGTCTTCCTGGAACACCTTTGCTTCCCAGTATAGCTATTCGCATATTCAAGCACTCCTTTGTTTAGAAGACAATAGCGTCCCAGCCCGCTCCGC